>JAZNIK010000063.1:0-4160 GCA_045577495.1 Acutalibacteraceae bacterium | reverse complement strand
CCTTTCAGGAAAGGATTTATTGCAATCTTTTTTGAATTTCCTATTAAAAAACTCAAACCTGCCGAATTTTCAGCAGGTTTGTCAGTAGTCTGACCCACGCTTTAAAATAAAAGCGTGGGTGATATACCATATTGTTATTTTCTTTTATCTTCAAAAAAATCCTTTAAAAGCTTTTTGCATTTTGCTTCTTCTATACCGCCAAAAACTATTGGTCTGTTTGGAAAGGGATATGAACAAATATTACATACTGAACCAAGCGCACCTTTAACACTATCATCGGCACCAAAAACTATCTCTTTAACCCTTGCATTTATTGCCGCACCGGCACACATTGGGCAAGGCTCAAGGGTTACATAAAGTTCTGCATCCCTTAGCCTAAAGTCACCGATTTTTTCTGCCGCTTTTTTAAGGGCAATTATCTCAGCGTGGGCGGTTGGGTCCTTTAACTGCTCAACCATATTGTGAGCCTCAGATATAACCTCGCCATCAATTACAACCACAGCACCTACCGGCACCTCACCGTTTTTTGCGGCTAGTTCGGCTTGTTTAATTGCAATATTTAAAAATTTTTTATTCATTATTTCACCCTAAGCAAAAACGGCCGAGTTTTCGACCGTTTGTTTTTTATTATCCAAAAACCTGAACTAATGCAACTGTAATTCCCACAAAAACAAAAACTATAACAACCGTAGGCGAACCGCAAAGCCATCTAAATCTTTGCAAAGCACTAGATTTATGCACTGTTTTTGGAAAACTAAAAAGGTTTTTATTTTTTTGGCTTAGCAAATAAAAACCAAAAAATCCCACCATAATCATTGATGCCATAAATATTAAATACCAAGCGTTAATAACAGTTTCGCCATATTTTTGTGTTAAGACTTGAAGAAGAGTTGCAATAAAATTATTTAAAAAGTGAACCAAAACTCCTGTCCAAATAGAGCCTGTTTCAAGCACTACAAATGCCAAAACCAAGCCAACCAAAAAGGCAAAGGGAATTTGCACCAAATTTTGATGCACCAAGCCAAACAAAAGAGAAGAAGTAAATATTGCAAAGGGTTTGCCAAATTTTAAAAGGCTACCCATTATAACTCCACGGAATAAAAATTCCTCTAAAAGAGCGGGAAAAACCGCCATAGCAAAAACGCTAAGCAAAAATCCAAACGGACCACTTGGCAAAATCGGTTCGGCAGGATTTTTAAAGGTGATTATTTCGCTAAGAGCACTTTGAAGTAAGGCGGTTGCAAGGTTTGCAACATAGCAAAAGCCCATTCCAACCATAATGGCAGGTAAAAGTTTTTCGCCTTTTGGAAGTTTAAAGTTTATAATCTCATCTGCCTTTTTGCCCTGCTTACCAAGAACAAAAAAACCCGAAATAAAAATGGTTGGCACAGTAATTGCAATATTTAAAACGCAAATAAATGCCTCATCGCTAAGCAGCTGGGGGTTTAAAGCCCCCAGAACTGCCGAGATTAAAAAGGTTATCGCATTACTGATTAAAAAGAACAAAAGTACACCAAAGCCAATATGGTTGGCGGTTTTTTTAACCGCCATTTTTTCATAAAACAATGCCATACTTTCTTGTGATATAAATATCCCGTTATTGTTCATTTTTATTCCTCAACCGATTCTTCCTCTTGGATAACTTCCTCATCTGCTTCTTCTAAAAGCTGCTCGGCCTCATCTAAGGGTTCTTCTGCTTCTGCATCGGGCTCATCGGGATGGTCGGTAACCTCCTGCTCATCATGTGGGGTTGCAACAACTGTTAAGAGTTTTGCTCCCTCATCAATTCGCATTACCTTAACACCCTTACCTGGACGCCTATAAACATTAAGTTCGCCCAAGTGTATACGGATGATAATTCCGCTTGAGGAAATCATAATAAGGTCGTCATCCTCCTCAGGAGAGATAACTGCCGCAACATTACCATATTTTGCGGTGCGATAATTTATAATACCCTTACCGCCACGCGACTGCAATCTATAATCTGAAACCTCGCTGATTCTACCAAAGCCTGTTTCGGTAACGGTGAGAATTCTGTCGCCCTCTTTAGCAACAATCATACCGATAACCTCATCACCCTCGGCTAAACGGATTGAACGCACACCTCTTGCGGTTCTACCCATAGAACGAACACCGTTTTCATTAAATTTAATTGCCTTACCAAGCCTTGTTGCTACCAACAAATCAGAATTACCATCGGTTAGTTTAACAAAACTAAGCTCGTCGCCCTCATCAATAGAAAGAGCAATAAGTCCGTTCTTTCTAATGTTTTTAAAAGCCTCCAACGCGGTACGCTTGATGATACCCTTTTTGGTACCCATACAAATATACATACCATCCTCGATTTGAGGAATAGGAAGAATATTTAAAATCTTTTCATCTGCTTGAAGTGGCAACAGGTTAACGATATTCATACCCTTAGAGGTACGGCTTCCCTCGGGAACTTCATAGGCTTTAAGCCTATAAACCTTACCGAAGTTACTGAACATCATTATCCAATCGTGCGAGAAGCAGTTAAACATATTTTCAACTACGTCGTCCTCGCGGGTGGTCATACCTCTAATACCGCGACCGCCACGATTTTGTGCCTCATACTCATCACAAGGCATACGCTTAATATATCCGTTACGCGATTTTGTTAAAACGCACTGCTCTTTTGGAATAAGATCCTCAATATCAACCTCGCCCGCAACGTCGGAAATCTCCGTTCTTCTATCATCGGAATATTTATCACGAAGATTGAGAGAATCTGTTTTAACAATATCCAAAACTTTTGAATGGTCTGCCAAAATTTCCTCACATTCCTTAATGAACGCAAGTTTATCGGCTAATTCATCCTCGATTTTCTGTTTTTCAAGACCTGCAAGTTTACCTAACTGCATCTGCACGATAGCGGTTGTTTGCAAATCATCAAGACCAAATCTCTCAGAAAGTCTTTCCTTAGATTCGGGGATTGTTTTGCTTGTGCGGATAATGCTTACAACCTCATCAATAAAGTCCAAAGCGGTTTTAAGACCCTCTAAAATGTGGGCGCGCTCTCTGGCTTTATTCATATCATATCTTGTGCGGCGCTCGATTATCTCACACTGGAAGTCGATACTATTTTGAAGCATCTCTTTAAGTGTTAAGATTTGAGGTTTGCCGTTAACGATGGCAATAAGGTTGGCTCCAATGGTTGTTTGAAGTTCTGTATAAGAATAGATTTTATTTAAAACAACCTGAGGATTAGCATCCTTTTTAATATCAACAACAATTCTGATACCGCCATCACGCTTGGAAGAATAGTCGATAACATCATCGATGCCCTCAATTCTCTTATCGGCGGCTAAGTCGTAAATCTTTTTAACTAAATCTTTTTTCTTAACCTTATAAGGAAGCTCGGTGATTATAATTCTAAATCTGCCGTTATCTTTTTCTTCAATTTCCGCCTTACCGCGAACAATAATTCTGCCCTTACCTGTTGCATATGCGGCACGAATACCGCTTCTGCCCATTATAATACCACCCGTTGGGAAGTCGGGACCCTTTATATGCTCACAAAGTTCCGACAATTCGGCATCGGGATTATCAATAAGACAACACATACCATCAATAACCTCACCAAGATTATGGGGAGGAATTTCAGTAGCCATACCAAAGGCGATACCGCTAGAGCCGTTTACCAAAAGTTGCGGAAAACGAACGGGTAAAACGGTTGGCTCTTTTAGGCGGTCGTCATAGTTGGGCATAAAATCAACCGTATCTTTATCTATATCATCAAGCATATTAAGGGATAAACGATTCATTTTAGATTCGGTATAACGATATGCCGCAGCGGGATATCCATCTATATTACCGAAGTTACCGTGACCATCAATTAAAGGATAGCGAAGTGAAAAATCCTGAGCCATACGCACCATTGCATCATAAACAGATGCGTCACCGTGAGGATGGTAACGACCGAGTACTGTACCAACAGTATCGGCGCACTTACGATATGCTTTATCAGGTGTTAGTCCGTTTTCGTACATTGTGTAAAGAATACGACGATGACCCGGTTTTAAACCATCACGTACGTCGGGAAGAGCACGACCAACAAGTACCGACATTGAATACTGAAGCATACTTTGCTTTACTTCATCAGTAATTTCAACCGGTATAATATTAGTTTCTTCACTTTC
>JAZNIK010000062.1:0-30189 GCA_045577495.1 Acutalibacteraceae bacterium | reverse complement strand
ACTTTTCGAGCATTGAGGGCGTCAGTCGCGCGTTGCAGGTAATGCCGCTGCCTTTATAGCGCTCTTCCTGTATTCTGCGCGCCTTATTGACCCTATCTCTCACCTGCGCCGAGGTTTCCTCCGCGCCCTTGGATTTAAGCGAATCGAAATCAATGGGCGGCACCTCAACGTGAATATCAAGTCGGTCAAGCATGGGTCCTGAAACGCGGTTTAGATATTTTGAAACTGCATTAGGAGTGCAGGTGCATTTCTTTGTTGGGTGACCAAAAAAGCCGCAAGGGCAAGGGTTCATAGCACCGATTAGGGTAAAAGAGCAAGGGTAGGTGAGAGTACCTGCCACGCGCGATACAGTAACAACGCCGTCCTCAAGCGGTGCACGTAAAGCCTCCATAACATCTCTTCTAAACTCGGGTAGTTCATCTAAAAACAAAACTCCGTTATGCGCTAAAGAGATTTCACCCGGTTTTGGTAGGGCTCCGCCACCCGACATAGCGGCAGATGATATTGTATGATGAGGTGAGCGAAAAGGCCTGTTTGTAACCAGAGGCGAAAGTCTTGGCAAAACACCCGCGATAGAATGAATTTTTGTTGTGTCGATAGATTCCCCTTCGGTCATTTCGGGCAAAATTGTGGGAAAGCGTTTTGCAAGCATACTTTTACCCGAACCTGGAGGTCCGATAAGCAAAACGTTATGACCGCCCGCAGCAGCAACCTCTAACGCCTTTTTAGCAAGAGTTTGACCCTTAACCTCTGCAAAATCCAAATTATGTAATGTATTTTCCTTTGATTGTTTGGTAGGCTCGGTGGGTTCTAGTTTTTCCTCACCGCGAAGAACACGAACAAGTTGTAATATGTTTGAAATAGGGTATATGTTAATTCCGTTAACAACTGCACCCTCTGCGGCATTGTCTGCAGGGACATATAGGTGCTCTATTCCTGCTGCCTTTGCCGATATAGCCATAGGAAGAAGTCCGTTAACATTTCTGAGTTCACCATCGAGCGAAAGCTCACCTATAAAGGCAGAGGTTTTAAAATCACCAACCAACTGCCCTGTAGCAACAAGAATCGAAATAAGCATCGGCACATCGTAAAGTGTACCCTCTTTTTTTCTGTCGGCGGGGGCTAGATTTATGGTTGTGTGACCCGACGGAAAGAAAAAACCGCAGTTACGCATAGCGGCGCGAATTCTGTCTCTAGATTCTTTTACTGCCATATCGGGAAGTCCAACTATATCAAAACTGAACATTCCGTCAGAGACGTCTGCCTCAACATTTATCATATAGGCATCCATACCAAAAATGCCTATGCTGTTTTGCTTGGTAAAAATAACAAACCCCTCCGTTAGATAGAAAGATAACGAATAGTATCTATTTCCTTATTATTCTTAATATATATTCTGGGAACTCGGTGGGCAACTGCACACACAAGCTCATAATTTATTGTGTCAAGCAGATTTGCCAGTTCATCAACCAAAAGACCCTCACCAAAAAGGGTTGCAACATCGCCCGAGTTTACATTCTCAATATCTGTTACATCAACAACGGTTTGGTCCATACAAACGCGACCCAAAATTTTGGCTTTTTTGCCGTTTATAAGCATATATCCGCAGTTTGAAAGACCGCGCATATATCCGTCTGCATAGCCCGCGGTAACGGTTGCAACACGCATATTTTTATCTGCGGTAAAGGTTGAGCCGTAGCTTATAGAGTCGCCCTTTTTAACCTCTTTAACCTGCGCTATCATAGCCTTAAGTGACATAACGGGCTTAAGCTCAAAGGGCAGTTTTATTTTTTCGCTGGGGGATAGACCGTATAAAATTATACCCGTGCGGTATAGGTCGGTAGGATAGTTTTGATGCTCTAAAAGGGTTGCGGAGGAGTTAAAACTATGAAAATATAGATTTTTAACACCTTTATCATCTGCAATACCTTTGATTATATCAGATGCCGTTTTAAATCTTGAATACTGACTTTTGGTATATTCTTTAGCGTTTTCACCATCGCCATCGGCTGAGGCAAAGTGGGTGAAGACACCTGTTATATTAAGGCTTTTAAGAGAAAAGAGCGTTTTTATGTTTTGCTCAAAAGCCTTAGTGTCAAAACCGTTTCTGCAATCAAAACCAAGTCTGCCCATACCTGTATCAAGCTTGATATGGCAATTAAGGGTATACCCGGTGCCCTCAAGAGTTTTATTAAGCTTGTTGGCATAATCGGTATCAAAAATGCAAACCGAAACATTTTGTTTTGCAAGTTCTTTAGTTGCAGAAAAATCAATATTACCTAAAATTAAAATATCTTCTTTTATGCCGTTTTCACGTAGGTCAATAGCCTCATATACGCTCGAAACAGCAAAAAAGCCAACCCCATTTTGGGATAAAAATTTTGTTATGGCACCCGCTCCGTGACCGTACGCATTGGCTTTTACCACACCCATAATTTTATCCTTAGGAATGAATTTTGTAATGTTATTGAAGTTATGTTCAAGAGCGTTTAAATCAATTTCTGCCCAAATATGACGATACATAAAGATTCGCTCCTTTCAAAAATTACCAATAGAAATATTATACACCGCCTAGTATCTTTAGTCAAGAGCAGGGCGGTGTATATTGTTAATAGGTAAATATTATAGAATCAACAGATTTAAAGGCTTTTATATCATATGATGCGATACCGCCGGATGTGCAAATGTAGAAGTAATCGCCGATATAAACACCTCTTACATCATAACCCTCGGTATAGGCGAGTTTGATTTTTGCTTTTTGCTCAAATCCAATTCCTTTTTGGTAGCTGTAAACATAAAAAGAGTCGCTTCCCATAAAGGCAATTAGATTTTTATTACTGTCGATAAGAGCGGCTTTGTGGGTGTTATCAACCTGAGTGTAATAGCAATCAAGTGAGGTTTTGTCTATCTCTTTTACATCTTTGGGGTTGTTTATATCAAACATTGATAATTTAACTGTGCCAACCCTGCCTGTTTTTTCATCTGCGTTTTTGCCTATTCCTAAAAGCAGACCATCTTTAAATGGGTGCAAATAGTTTGAAAAACCGGGGATTTTAAGTGCCGATAAAATTTTTGGGTTTTCGGGGTCTTTGAGGTCAACTGCAAAAAGTGGGTCCACCTGTCTAAAGGTTACAAAATATCCGTAATCGCCCATAAAACGCACAGAATATACTCTTTCATCAGGGGCAAGATTTATAAGCTTACCCTTGATTTTTAAATCTTTATCCAACACAAATAATGCGTTGGTGGTAGACTGTGGCACAAAGACCATAGAATCCTGGACGGCTTGGCTAGATGATGATACAGGGGCATCTTTATTTGACTTTGTGTTTTCAGCAGAGGAACTGCTTTGGGTTAAGTCATTTTCATCTATCTCGCCCGAAACGGTGGTAACAACCCTAAAATAACCGTTGTGTTCATCCATTGAAAATTGATTTAATAGTGTGCCCCTTACCGAACCTTCGGCGGCGGCGGTGATTTTGCCTTTGTTTATATCAAAACGCAAAAGCCTTGTTGTATCTGTGTATTTCTCTATAATTTTGCTATCCTTTTCATAAGAAACGCTACATTCGGCGGCTGCGGAGTATATTGATGATGTACTGGCGTATATTGTGTCACCACCGCCTAAAACCGCCTTTGTATCTATTTTCTTTCCATCTTTTATATCAAGCGAGCTTATTGTTAAATATTGTCTGTCAACCTCGCCATCAAAAATGCAAAGATTTTCTTCCTCAACGGCGCACTTTTTATCGTCAAAATATAGAGTAGGCGCATAGGTTAAAACATCATTTTTTTTCGGTTTTTCATAGAATTTCTGGTTACTCATCATATATAAAACGCCGTCATAAAGCCTAGTGGAAAGATGATAACCGCTTTGGGCAAAAGAATTTACAAATGTGGGTGAGAGGGGATTTGTAACATCAAAGACCTCTGCCTTGGTTTGCGATTGATAAAGACCGTTTTCGTTTAATTGCAAAACCGTTATAATTATAACGCGATTATTTGATAGATACATATCAACAAACTCAACATTTTCGTTTTGGTCGGTTTTATCATTTTTTATGGTTGATACCTGACTCAACTTGCCTTTATCTGCCTTGGTGATGGTAACATATCCGCTATATTTATTTAAAGAATAAATATATTTGCCATCGGTTTTAACCACATCGGCTTCCTCAACCTCGGCTACCTGATTGTTGGTTGTGCTATATTCTTCCCCTTTGCCGGTGGCTTGTTGATTGCTTTGCATATTTTCTGTGTTGCTTGTATCTACCGCCGTTTCACTATCCTCGGTAGCGTATTCTAATATTACATCATCTATTGCCTCATCAACAACACCTGTTGCGGAATCACCCTTTAATCCGCCGTTAAATTGAATAAAAGGTTTTGATGGCCGGGTTATTTTATAAATATCATCAAAAAGCTTGTATATTGCATCATAGGTTATAGAGCTTGGTATGGTAGCAGAATTTGAAATAGCAGTACTAGGGTTTTTAGCAGGCGGCTTGTTTAGTGTTGCACCCCAAACCGACACGCCAGCTATCAAAGCGGCAAGAAAAACGGCTGTTGCAGGAATAAAACGCATAGAAAATTTTGGTTCCCGTTCTTTTGTGCTCACCTTTTTTTGCTCGGCTTGTTCAATTTTTGCCAAAATATCAAGTTTAGTTTTATTACTGGGCTTTATGTTGTTAAGTTCAGATTGAAATTTATCCTTAAACATCAAAATCTTCTCCTTTCAGGATTTTTTTAAGTGATGCTCGGGCTCTTGAAAGCCTTGATTTTACCGTACCAACCGGAACAGAGCAAATTTTGCTTATTTCCTCAACCGAGTACCCCTCAAAATAATACATATAAATAATGGTTTTTTGGTGTTCGGGTAGGGTTAAAATAATAGGAATAAGCTCATTATTTTCCATATAAACTGCGCCCGAGGAGTCAAGTAATGCCTCGTTTTTTGTGCGGGAGAATTTTAAGAAGAAGGAATTGCTACAATTGATAGTAACCCGTATAAGCCAGGATTTTAAATGTTCATCACTTTTAATTTTGTGCGAGTTTTTCACAAGACGCAAAAAAACATCTGAAAGAATATCATCGGCATCATATTTGCTCCCCGTTCTTATAAATGCTAAGCGGTATACCATATCAGAATATTCTTCAAATGCGGCCGCAGGAGATACGATATATTCTTTGCAATTAGTATTGGTTACATCCAATATTGGCATATAGTTTCCTCCCGTCATAAAAATATTTTTGGTACGGCTCTTTCACTTATAATACCTTCGAAAAAAGGAAAAGGTTCCCAAAATAATATTTTTTTATAAATCACGTATTATTTTTTTCACTTTGCCAATAAACTGCAAACGGCTTTGTTCAGAAAATGTAAAAAACCTTTTAGGAAAGTAAGGGTTATCCGAGATAAGCTCTATTCCGTTTTGGCTTAGTAGAACTCTGCTTATGCAGGTGTTAAGATTATCTACCACAACCGCATAGCAACAATTATTTTTAATATCTTGGTCGTGCTCAATTATAAGCTTATCGTCCTTTAAAATAAAGGGAGCCATATTATCGGTTGTTTGCAATAGGTAATATCTTTTAGTGGGGTGACAGTCTTTATCAAAGTCGGTATCATAATTATCAAAGGAAAATTCATCAATACATATAAAGGGATTATTTTTTGATAAATCCTCATTGAAGTTACAAGAAAATGGTGGCTCATCAATAATCATACTTTTAGAAATGCCTAAAAAATCGGATATTTTTTGAATTGCTCCCATTCGAGGTTCGCGTTTTTCCATCTCCCACATAGAAACAGCCTTGTCGGTAACACCTGCTATTTTTGCAAGTTGTTTTTGCGTAAGATTATGTTTATATCTAATTTGCTTTATGTTTTTTCCTATTGACATATAAGTCACCTTTCTTAAAGCCAAAAATATTAAATTTTGGTATTCAATAACACATATAAAACATTATACACATTTTGTAGAGCAAAATCAACAGTTTTCAAAAAAATTCACAAAAACCGCCTTGACAATCCACATAAAGTAGTGTATACTGTTTTTGCGGTTAAAAAATTCCGTAAAATTCGACAAAATTGCAATTAGTCGGCTAAAAAGAAGGAGTGAATCTTATTGCAACTGACGGTCGAAGCTATTCGCAAAAATAACCACTTAAAAATTAAAAAAATGGCTGAACTTATAGGAATTTCGGCTAAAACATATAGCTTGTATGAAAAGCATCCTGAAATAATACCACCAAATATAGCCATTCAAATAGCTAAAATAGGTAGGGTTTCGGTAGACTATATTTTTTTTGGTTGAAGGTACACGTAAAGTGGAGTTTAAGAAAGGAAAATTAAAATGAAAAGCACAGATAAAAAACTATTAGGAATAATCGCCGAGCAGTTAGCTCGTATTATTGAACTTGAAGAATGTTTAAAAGAATCAGATGTTATGTTTGAGAAAATTTCAAAAGGGCAACCTGTAAAGCGTGTAAAGAGGTAGGCAAAATGTATATATGTAATATTTGTAACCGAAGTTTTATAAGGCCGCATATTTCTGTTGAAAAGCATGGCTTTATATCACCGCCGTTTGAAGAATTTGCAACCTGCCCTTATTGTAAGAGCACCGAGTTTGGTTCAGATGAAAGGAAGAAAAGATATGCCAAATGATGATTTTATAGTTGTATGCCCTTTTTATCATAAAGCGTTAGGGAATGATTTGTTTTGCGAGGGAATATCTGCCGACGATGATTTTTTGTTGGATAAAAGTATGTTTAAGCAAAGCTTTGCCGACCGCAAAAGTCGAAACGAGTGTATGATAAGATATTGTACGAGTTTCAAATATAAGGAGTGTAGACTTGCGGCGCTGAATAGTTATTTGAAAAAATATTAAATAATAACCCCCGTTGGCAGCCTAAGATTGCCAACGGGGATTAAAATTATCATATGTTTTGTATTGTATCCAGATATTCTACGGTTTGGGTTGCAAGAGTATCCATTTTATGTTTTATATCCTCAACAGAGCCATCCTGGTTTATTAGTGATAAAATCTCAAGTTTAAAGCCTTCGTTTTTACCTAGCGCTATGTTTTTGGTTGCCTCATCTTCGGCTAAAGAGATTATCTTTGCGGTAAGGCGCGTTATTTTGCCAATGTGTTCTGCCCCGTAAGCCCTTAAAACATCTGCTTGGGGATTGGATTTTTTTATTGCGGGAGGGCTGAATATTATTGTTTTTTCTTTTTCGGCATTATCTTCGGGTATCTCTTGTGATATTTCTATGTAAGGTTCTTGGGGGGCATCTGTTTGTTCTGCTTCTGCCTCAACCACAATAGCATTATTAGCACTCTCGAACTGGGTTTCTTTTGCACTTTCTGGTGCCTCTGGGATTATAGCATCTTCAACAGTAACTGTTTGAGCATTCTCTAAATCAGAAAGTAGCCTTTGGTTTTCGGCTTTTAGGTTTTGGTTTTGCTCTGTTAATTCTGCAAGTTGCTCATTTAAAAACTGATTTTGTTTATTAAGCTGTTCAATTACCTCGTTTAAGTCCTCAATTTTAATGTGTTGGGATTCAATCTCACCTGCTTTGCGCTCAATCTCGGCAAAGAGAGAGGAGTTTTGAAGTATAAGTTGTTTTTTTCTCATAATATCCACTTCCATATCAGGATTTTGGTGTTTATTTTATTTTAACACAGTAATAAATTTAAATCAATCCCGTATTTTTTAAAGTAATTTGTAGCAATTTGTTTTAAAAGGTGGATTTTATGGTTTTTGTGTGATATGCTTGTGTTAAATTAGGGACAAATTAGCCTCCCTTGCCCTAAAGGGAGGGGGACCGCGTTAGCGGTGGAGGGGTTTTTTAACAAACAAATCAATGTATTCACAAACCCCTCTAAAATTTTTATTGACTTCATTATTCGGTATACGAATAACTGTCAAGTCTCTACTTTCTATTTTTTTCTGTTCTGATTTTATCTTTTAATAAACCTTTTTTCTCGTAATGCTGTGAGCCGTCAAGCTCAATTATAAGCCGTGCTTCGTGACAATAGAAATCCACAATATAATCATCTATAACTTTTTGCCGTAAAAATCGAACAGGATATGAACGCAAAAAATCGTACCATAAATGTCGTTCTTCCTTGGTCATATTCTTTCGTAATATTTTTGCGTTGTCCGTTAAGTTAGGGTTATGTTTTCTTTCCGTATTATATCCCTCCGTCTTTGCCTACGGCAAATCCACCTCCCTTTAGGCAAGGGAGGCTCATATAACAACAAGCATTTTCTTATGTTTAATATAACATTTTTAATTAGTATTTTCAAGTTATATATGCAAATAGAGTTATCCCGAAATCACGAGATAACTCTATTTTTGATGGTATGACAATAATCATACCACAGAACTGAAAATCATACAAGTGAAAATACCGTTAAAAACTTTGTTTTTAAGTAGTAAACACACCAAAAGCATGACGGTTATCTTTTTACAGAAGCAAAATTCTATTTTAATGTTGAAGATCTTAAAATATTGTGATATAATTAAATAGATTATTCTAAAGATTACAATGCTTATATTTGCATAATATACGGGGAGTTTGTATTGTGGCGAAAAAGAAGATGACAGATGTTGAAAAGAGCATCTTTGAAGAATCCGAAAAAATAAATACCGTCAAAGCAACCGTTAGAGCAAGAGCATCAAAGATTGATGATGTTACTCTTGATGAAGAGATATTGTCTGCTGATAGTTGGAAAGATAAAGAGTTTTCTTTTCCCAACAATACTGTAAGGCTTGGCACTCTTTTTAGTGGTATTGGTGCGATTGAGCACGCTTTTCAGCGTTTGAAATTAAAACATAAAATTGTGTTTGCAGGAGATATTGAAGATAAGTGCAAACAGAGTTATTTTGCCAATTATGAGATAGCAGAAGAAGATTGGTTTACAGATGTAAGAGAATTTGATGCTACCAAATACAAGGGTAAAGTAGATTTTATTGTTGGCGGTGCTCCCTGTCAAGCGTTCTCAATGGTTGGCAAAAGATTAGGTTTTGAAGATGCAAGAGGAACATTGTTCTATGAGTTTGCACGTGTAATAAAAGAGTGCGAACCGAAAGTGTTTTTATTTGAAAATGTCAAGGGTATTTTGAACCACGATAACGGCAGAACTTGGCACGTTATTCACGATATTTTTGAAGAACTTGGTTACGATGTGCATTTCCGTGTATTGAATAGCAGAGATTACGGAATACCGCAGAACCGTGAAAGATTGTTCTGTTTAGGATTCAAGAAACCTACTAAACTTAGTTTCCCAGCACCGATTGAATTAGAATACAGGATGTATGACTTTTTAGAGGATTTTGTTGATACAAAATATTTCCTTAAAGAAAAAGGCATCAAGTTTGTTACCAGTTCAAAAAACCGTGAAAAGTGCTACACACAAATCAATGGCGATGTTGCTCTCTGTCAAAAGAGAAACCAACAATTTAACTGGCATGGTGATTTTGTTTTCCATCCTATTGCATCCGATGAACCCTACGAAGAAGGCTTCGATGAGTTCATTTTTGATGTCAAGGATGTTGAAGAAAAATACTACCTATCCGAAAAGGTTGCAAAATATGTTTTGGCAGGTGGTACAAAGAATTTCCGCACATCAACCAAAACCGACCTTGATGTAGCAAGACCTCTGCTCCAAACAATGCACAAAATGCACCGAGCAGGTGTTGACAACTATGTTACCCATAAAGGCAGAATTAGAAAACTCACTCCGAGAGAATGTTTAAGACTTATGGGTTTTAAGGATTCATTCAAAATTGTTGTGTCCGATACCTCGATGTATCAGCAAACCGGCAACAGTATTGTTGTTGATGTTCTTATTGCAATACTCAAACAGATGGATATAACACAATACGGAGAGTGTGAACAATGATTATAAATGGTGAAAAACTTAAAACATTATCTGTTTTTCAAACGATGATGACCGTTCCCGATTGTATGGTTACAGGTACAAACAAACTTGGTCACGGACACGGCGAAGCAAAATTATATATTGCATCCAAGGATGAAATGCGTGCTTTTTATGGCGGTGAAAAGTTCAAAGCAAAGTGTTTTTTACTTAAATCTGACCTTTTGGCATATATGCAAGCCATAAAAAATGAGTATTACGAACCATCACAAGATTATGCCCGTAAAGAGAATTTTTCTGTTTTATGGGCTGAGCGCTTGGCGATGATTGAGCAACTGGACGATGTGATTTTTTTTGACATTGAAGACCAACACCAAATTGCAGGTTCGAGAGGATATATCAACTCAAGAGATGCAGGTTACCAAATTATTAGAAAAATTGCTCTGCCGTTGGTTAGTTATATCTATGTAGAAAAAGTTGGCAAGGAAACTGCACCGCTTTTCTACTGGAAACTGTTTGTTGATTTCGATGCTATATGGCAACATAAAAGTGAACCCTTGGTGTTTACATATGGCAAAGGCAAAGACAAGGTTGAACCTGTTAAAACTCCCAAAGCTAAAACGGATGCAGAGAAAGATAAGAACATCCGACAAGCACGTGAGGGTCAAGGTAAATACCGTGAGCAATTACTGGAACAATGCCGTTATTGTCCTTTTACAATGATTGGTGATGAAAGATTGCTGATTGCATCACATATCAAACCTTGGGCAGCATCCAACGATACCGAGAAGACAGACCCCTACAACGGATATATGCTTTCTCCAATGTTTGATAAACTCTTTGACCGTGGATTTATAACAATTACCGAAGACAGACACATCATTTTGTCTGAGTTCATTTCACCTTATACTTGGAAACAGATAGGATTGAAAAACAACACTTTCTATAATGCGATTCCAATAGATGACAAAAGAATAGAATATCTTAAATTCCATCATCAATCTGTTTTCAAAGGTTCGTTAGACTTATAACAAAAAAATTAAGCAGTGCTTTTTACACTGCTAAATTTTTTGTCCCTATTGTAACACAAGCATATTATAAAAACGAGGTGGAGTTAATGAATATAATGGGACTTCAAAAATTAACACTTTTAGATTTTCCGGAGCATATGGCTTGTACCGTTTTTTTAGGCGGTTGCAATTTCCGTTGCCCCTTTTGTCATAATTCATCCTTGGTTATAGATGTTGATGATACTCCACAGATAACCGAGGAGGACTTTTTTGCATTTTTAAAGAAACGCCAAGGCATATTAGATGGTGTTTGCATAACGGGTGGCGAGCCTACCTTGCAACCCAAATTAGAATCCTTCATATATAAGGTAAAAGAACTTGGCTATTCTGTAAAACTTGATACAAACGGATTTTTGCCCGATAAACTAATCTCTCTTGTCCAAAAGGGGTTGGTTGATTACGTTGCGATGGACATAAAAAGTTCGCTTTCGGGTTATTCGGAAGCAACGGGTATAAAAAATATCAATTTAGAGCCTATTAAAAAAAGCGTAGATTTTTTGTTAAGCAAAAAGGTGCCGTATGAGTTCCGCACAACCGTAGTAAAGGAGCTTCATACCGAAAAAGAAATGCAGGACATAGCACTATGGCTTGTGGGTGACTCGAATTACTACCTACAACATTTTGTGGATTCGGGCGACCTTATAGCAGACGGACTTAACGGATATGACGAAAGTGAAATGAAAAATTTGTTGAAAATAGTCAAAAAACACCTTCCTAACGCAAAAATCAGAGGTGTTTGATAATATTATCGACACAATATATTGTGTACGGCTAAAAAAATAATTACAATATTTTGTATTTTCCCCTTGACAAATCTTGTCGCATATATTATACTCGTATATGCACAAATAAAGGAAAGGGGAATTTTTTATGTATACCGTACTTAAAAGAGATGGCAAGATAGTTGATTTTGACTTAAAAAAGATCTCTGAAGCTATTATGCTTGCCTTCGACGCACAGGAGAAAAACTACAATTCAAACATTATTGATTTTTTGGCATTAAAGGTAACAGCAGATTTTGAGCCTAAAATCAAAGACCACCACATCGCTGTTGAGGATATTCAGGATAGCGTTGAATCGGTTTTGGTTCAAGCCGGATATGCTGATGTTGCTAAGGCATACATTCTTTATCGCCGTCAGCGTGAAAAAATCCGTAATCTTAACACAACCTTCTTGGATTATAAAGAGATTGTTGACGATTATGTTAAGGTTAATGACTGGCGCGTTAAAGAGAATTCAACCGTTACCTATTCGGTAGGCGGTCTTATCCTTAATAACTCGGGCGCTATTACCGCTAACTATTGGTTGAGCGAGATTTATGATGACGAAATTGCAAATGCACACCGCAATGCAGATATTCATATTCACGACCTTTCAATGCTTACCGGTTATTGCGCAGGTTGGTCGCTTAAGCAGTTGATTCAAGAGGGTCTTGGCGGTGTTACAGGTAAAATTACCTCTGCACCTGCAAAGCATCTTGCAACACTTTGTAACCAAATGGTTAACTTCCTTGGCATTATGCAAAATGAGTGGGCAGGCGCACAGGCATTCTCATCATTTGATACTTACCTTGCTCCATTTGTTAAGGCAGATAACCTTAACTATGACCAGGTTAAAAAATGCATTGAGTCCTTTGTTTACGGCGTAAATACTCCTTCTCGTTGGGGCACACAGGCTCCGTTCTCAAACATTACATTGGATTGGACAGTACCTAACGACCTTGCAGAACTTAACGCTATTGTTGGCGGCAAGGAGATGGACTTTAAATATAAAGACTGTAAAAAAGAGATGGATATGGTTAATAAAGCCTTTATCGAAACAATGATAGAGGGCGATGCTAATGGTCGCGGATTCCAATATCCTATCCCAACCTATTCAATCACAAACAACTTTGATTGGTCCGAAACAGAGAATAATAAGCTCTTGTTTGAGATGACCTCGAAATATGGTACTCCATACTTCTCTAACTATATCAATAGCGATATGGAGCCTAGCGACGTTCGTAGTATGTGCTGCAGACTTCGTTTGGACCTTCGTGAGCTTCGCAAAAAATCAGGCGGTTTCTTTGGTAGCGGTGAAAGCACCGGTTCTGTTGGCGTTGTAACCATCAATATGCCAAGAATCGCATATCTTGCAGAGGACGAGGCAGATTTTTATAAGCGTTTGGATAAGCTTATGGATATTTCTGCACGTTCATTAAAGATTAAAAGAAAGGTTATCACCAACCTTTTAGAAGAGGGACTTTATCCCTACACCAAGCGTTATCTTGGCTCTTTTGACAATCACTTCTCAACCATCGGACTTGTTGGTATGAACGAGGTTGGTCTTAATGCTAAGTGGCTTGGTAAGGATATGACCGATGAGAAAACGCAGGAGTTCTCAAAGGATGTTCTTAATCATATGCGTGAGCGTCTTTCGGATTATCAAGAGCAGTATGGCGACCTTTACAACCTTGAGGCAACACCTGCTGAGTCTACATCCTTCCGTCTTGCAAAGCACGATGTTAAGAGATATCCCGAAATCCTTACAGCATCTGACCCAACACAAGATGAGGCACCTTACTACACCAACTCTTCACATCTTCCTGTTGGTTATACTGATGATATTTTCGCAGCCTTAGATATTCAAGATGAGCTTCAAACTCTTTACACATCGGGTACTGTTTTCCACGCATTCCTTGGTGAGAAACTCCCCGATTGGAAGAACGCTGCTGCTCTTATTCGCAAGATTGCAGAAAATTATCGTTTACCTTATTACACCCTTTCTCCAACATACTCTGTATGTAAGAGTCATGGATATATTGCAGGTGAGCAATATACCTGTCCTACCTGTGGTGAGCGCACCGAGGTTTATAGCCGTATTACAGGTTATTATCGTCCCGTTCAAAACTGGAACGATGGTAAATCTCAGGAGTATAAACACAGAAAGGTATATACTCCCGCAAAGTTTGATAAGGTTATTGTTGCTAAAAAAGAGGTTGCTACAACTGTATCGGCATCTGATGCTCCTGTAGCAGACGATAAAACCTTCCTTTTCGCAACATCTACCTGCCCTAACTGCAAAATGGCAGAACAGTTTTTAAATAAAGCAGGAATCGCATACGAAAAGATTCTTGCCGATAAAAACCCTGACCTTGCAGAGCAGTATGATATTCATCAGGCACCCACCTTGGTGGTTGTTGAAAACGGCGAGGCAGAAAAAATCGTAAACCTTTCTAATATTAAAGCCTACGCAGAAAAGGCTTCAAAATAAGGGGGCGCCGATAAGTGTACGATATTATCGTAATCGGTGCAGGGCCGGCAGGACTGACTGCCGCCCTTTATGCCCGACGTGCCGAAAAGTCGGTACTTGTATTAGAGAAGGAAACCTTCGGCGGTCAAATTACATATTCTCCAAGGGTGGAAAATTATCCGGGCTTTATTCAAATGAGTGGTAACGAGTTCGCGGATAAGCTTATGGAACAAGTAATGGAGCAAGGGGCAGAGATTGAACTTGCAACCGTTACAGGTGTTTCGGGTGATTCGGGTAATTTTACGGTTCATACTGATGATGGTGATTTTAATGCCAAAAGCGTTATAGTTGCGGCGGGCTCAAAGCATCGTCAACTCGGTATCGAAAAAGAAAATCAGTTTATTGGTGAGGGCGTTTCTTATTGTGCGGTATGTGACGGAGCCTTTTATAAGGATAAAACCGTTGCAGTTATCGGCGGAGGAAACACAGCGCTTCAAGAGGCTGTGCTTCTTAGCGACATTTGTAAAAAGGTATATGTTGCACAAAACCTAGACTTTTTAACAGGCGAGGAAAGGCTTGTAGCCGAGCTCGATAAAAAGGATAATGTTGAGATAATTCTTTCGGTAACGGTTGATGAGCTGTTGGGTGATTCCGCATTAACAGGCATCGTGTTAAAGGATGCTAATGATGGCACATTCAAAACTCTTGAATTAGATGGAATTTTTGTTGCAATAGGTCAACAACCCGAGAATAAACCTTTTGAGTCTGTGTTGGCTTTAGACGACTGTGGTTATATAAAATCAGGCGAAGATTGTTTGCCCGAAAATGCGCCTAAAGGCATATTTACAGCAGGTGATTGTCGCACAAAGCGTATCAGACAAATCACAACCGCTACGGCAGATGGCACAGTTGCCGCCCTTGCCGCTTGTAGATTTGTTGATGATTTAAAATAGTTAATACCCGAATGCTCGGCATTCGGGTATTTTTTTTTAAACAAATTCTATATATTAGCAAAAAAACTTTTAAAAATATGCCATATACCTTTTTTGGTTGATTTGAGGTATAAGATATGATATTATTTTAAAGGTGAAAACCACAAAGCAACGGAAAGGAAGAATTTTAAATATGAAAAAAACTATATGTAAAGTAGTATATGATACTGAATATTCTCAGCTTATTTCTCATATCACATACAGTTACTTCGGCGACCCTGAGGGATATGAGGAAAAGTTATATAAAACAGAGGAAGGCAAGTATTTTCTTTACGTAAATGGTGGAGAAAAATCTCCATACAAAAAAGAGGATATTAAACGCGTTTCGGCTGAGAAGGCTGAGCAGTGGCTTAAAGAAAATTCATAAAACAAAAACACGAATTTGTGATGAATTTCACAGATTCGTGTTTTTATTATTAGCCTTTGCCTACTCGTACAGTTTCAATATTCATATATTTTGAAAAATCAACAATTTCGTTTAGATATTTTTCGGGGTCAACCAGATAGGCGGTTCCGTGGTCGGCATCAGGAAAACTAACAAGCCTTTTAACCGATGCACAGGCAGTATAATTTTTGATGCTCATTTCAAAAGGAACAAAACCGTCTTTTTCGCCGTGCATAAAAATTACGGGGGTTTTGCAGTTTTCCAAAGCCTTTATAGCAGAGGCATCTTTTAAATTAAATTTGCCATAAATTTTAGCCGCCATATCAACAAAAAAATAAGATATTTTTAAAGGTAGTTTTAATTGCTTTATAACCTTTTTGATAATTTCCTCCGCAGAGGTAAAACCACAGTCGGCAAGAAGTCCGATTACATTTTTAGGCAACTCATTACCCGCCGCCATTAAAACGGTTGATGCTCCCATAGAAATACCGCAAAGGATAATTTTTTGGTCTTCTCCAAATACCTCGGTAACCTTATCTATCCATTTAAGACAATCTCGGCTTTCCTTAATACCAAAGCTTATAACATTACCCTCGCTTTTACTAGAGGCGCGTTGGTCAACCAGTAAAACATTACGACCTATCGAAAAGCAGCGTTGAACCCCACCGCATAGGTCACGGTCGGCGCTACCGCGATATCCGTGAAACATAATCTCAATGGGCGCACCCGCCCTAAATTCATAATATCTTGCGTGGAGCGTTAGCCCATCAAAAGAGGTTGTGTAAAAATCCTTATACGCAAAGGTTCTTACCTCTTTCATCCACATTATCATTGTATCATAAAAAGGTATGTATTCATCGCCTGGGGGAAGGTCAAATTCAGTCTTAGGCTTTTTTGCTTTATTTGGCACATAAAAGGTTACATAAAAACAAAGATATGCTATCCAAAAAAACAAAACAACAAGAAAAAGCAAACCTATTAAGCAAAACATAAGTGTTTTCATATTTATCACCCTTTTAATTATATCACTTTTAAATAAAAAATCAAATGGTTTGACTATTGATTTTTATACCAAAATCAGTTAAAATTTTGAAAGGAGTTGATTTAAAAATTATGAATATAGATGTCAATTATAAAAATAAAAAAAGGTATAATACTGCAAAATATCCCATAAGGCAACCCCTTTTTATAACCTATTTAATATGGTTACTTTCAAAAATTATGCTTATAGGCAAAAAATATAGGGTAGAAAAAATAAATATGGAGGGGCTAAAGCCACCCTATATGATGCTTAGCAATCATATGTATTTTGTGGATTTTGAACTCGCTGCAATGGGCACACTCCCTTACAGAGTTAATAATGTGGTTAGTATAGATGGTTATTACCGTCGCCCTTGGCTTATGGAACTCATCGGTGCAATATGCACAAGGAAGTTTACAATGGATTTGCATCTGGTAAAGTCTATTCGTCACGTACTTAAAAAGGGTGATATACTTTCTATGTATCCCGAGGCAAGATATTCGCCTTGTGGGATTACGTCATATATGCCCGAATCACTTGGAAAGCTTATAAAGATGAATAAGGTGCCTGTTGTTGCGGTGGTGCATCATGGAAATTATCTTCATTCTCCTTTTTGGAATTTTAGAAATAAAAGAAAAGTTCCGCTACATACCACTATGACCAAGATTTTAACCCCCGAGCAAATTAAAGAAATGTCGGTAGAGCAGATAAACGAGGTGGTAAAAAACGCGCTTGATTATGACGATTACCGCTATCAAAGAGAAAACGGCATACTAATTACCGAGGAATTTAGAGCAGAGGGCATGCACAAAATTCTTTATCAGTGTCCGCACTGTATGGCAGAAAGCAAAATGGCATCAAAGGGCACCGAAATCTATTGTAATGAGTGTGGAAAGCGTTGGAATCTTAATGAAGATGGTACACTTACCGCGCTTAGCGGAGATACCGAGTTTCAGTTCGTTCCCGATTGGTTTTTGTGGGAGCGCGAACAGGTTAAAAAACAAATTCAAAATGGAGAATATCATTTTGAGGATGAGGTAGAGGTATATTCAATGCCTCGTTGTTGGAGGTTTGAAAGGTTAGGCGGTGCAACCCTATCGCACGATGCCGAAAACGGCTTTATTTTAAAGGGGAAATATAACGGCAAGGAATATTATATTAACCGCAAACCAATCGAAACAAACAGTTTGCATATTGAGTATGATTATTGCTATTTAAGACCAGAGGACTGCTTGGATATTTCAACCGAAAACGATTCCTTTTATTGTTATCCTACAAAACAAAATGTTGTCACAAAACTTGCCTTTGCTACCGAAATAATTTATCAAACGCAAAAGGAAAAAGCCTTAGTAAAAAAGGGAGTTTAAAATGAAAACTAAAAAAAGCAGTAAAAGCCTTATTAAAAGGTTTTTGCCTTATTATAAAAAATATAAAGGTGTTTTGGCATTAGATTTGTTTTGTGCGGCACTAACAACCCTTTGTGAGTTAGTGCTGCCTATGATTGTTAGAAGTATTACCGACCTTGCAACAAATAATGTTGCGGCACTTACGATAGGCTTTATTATTCGCGCAGCGGCATTTTATATCGTTTTGCGTGTGATTGATACTGCAGCAAACTATTATATGGCTTCGGTTGGTCATATAATGGGTGCTAAAATCGAGTCGGATATGCGTCACGATTTTTTCTATCATTTGCAAAAACTTTCCTTTACATATTATGATACTGCAAAGATTGGCACCTTAATGTCCCGCATTACTAACGACCTTTTTGATATTACCGAGTTTTCGCACCATTGTCCTGAGGAGTTTTTTATAGCAGGTATAAAAATTATTTCAGCCTTTGTGATTCTTTGCACCATCAATGTGCCACTTACCTTGATAATGTTTGCAGTTGTGCCTATTATGGTGGTTGTTCTTGCAATGTTCCAGCGCAAAATGAAGGCGGGATTTCGCGAATCAAGAAAGCAAATTGGTGAACTCAATTCGCAGGTAGAGGATAGTCTTCTTGGTATAAGGGTTGTAAAATCCTTTGCTATGGAGGAATATGAACAAGCAAAGTTTGATAAAGGAAACGAACGTTTTTTACAGGTTAAAGAGCGTGTTTATAAAATTATGGGTGCATTTCACTCCTGTACCCGCTTGTTTGATGGAATTATGTATATACTTGTTGCCGCAGTCGGTGCATTGTTTTTGCGTAATGGCAGTATTGCGGCTGGGGATTATGTTGCATACTTAATGTTTGTTTCAACCCTTATGACCTCTGTTAGAAGAATAGTTGAGTTTTCGGAACAGTTTCAGCGTGGCCTTACCGGTATAGAGCGATTTAGCGAGATTTTAGATACCGAGCCCGATATTACCGATAGCAAAAATGCAAAGATTATGGATAAGGTTAAGGGTGATGTTTTATTTAATGATGTTTCGTTCAGATATAAAGAGGGTAATAAGGATGTTATTTCTAAACTCAATTTAAAGGTAAAGCCTGGAGAGAGCATTGCCCTTGTTGGCCCATCGGGTGGCGGAAAAACAACACTTTGCTCCTTAATACCAAGGTTTTATGACGCAACCGATGGAGAAATTTTAATCGATGGAATAGATATAAAATCTGTTACACTTCGCTCACTTAGAGAACAAATCGGTATGGTGGCGCAGGATGTATACTTGTTTTCGGGCACCATAAAGGAGAATATTGCATACGGTAAAGAGGATGCAACAGATGAGGAAATAGCCTTAGCAGCAAAATTAGCAGGTGCAGATGTATTCATAAATGAGCTTAAGGATAAATATGATTCATATGTAGGCGAACGCGGAATAATGCTTTCGGGCGGTCAAAAGCAACGTATTTCTATTGCAAGGGCATTTTTAAAAAACCCACCTATACTTATTTTGGATGAGGCAACTAGTGCCCTTGATAATGAAAGCGAGCGGTTGGTTCAAGAGTCGTTAGAGCGACTAAGTAAGGGTCGAACCACATTTACAATAGCCCATAGATTAACCACAATCAAAAATGCAGATAGAATCTTGGTGCTTACCGAAAACGGAATTGAGGAATCGGGCACCCACCAAGAGCTTATTCAAAAGGGCGGAATATATAGCGAACTATATAAATTGTATTCTGCAGAATAATAAAATATTTTAAAAATATTAGGCAAAAATCTTGTAAAAACAAGTAAAATATGATATTATAATTACAATAAAAAGTAAAGGGGAATATATATTATGCGTTTTATAACAGTTGATTCTTATGAAAAACTAAGCCGTGATGCTGCAAACATTATTTCGGCACAGGTCATAACAAAGCCTGATTGTGTGCTTGGTCTTGCAACAGGTTCTTCGCCTGTTGGTACATACAAGCAGCTTGCCTTGTGGTGCAAAAAAGGTGACCTTGATTTCTCCAATGTTACATCGGTTAACCTTGATGAGTATGTTGGTTTAGATGGCACCAATGACCAAAGCTACCGCTATTTTATGAACGACAATCTTTTTAACCATATCAATATTGATAAGGCAAATACCTTTGTTCCTAATGGTAAGGCAGAGGATTTAAGTGCAGAGTGTGAGGCATACGATGCTAAAATAGAAGAGTTAGGCGGTATTGACCTACAACTTTTAGGTATCGGTCTTGATGGTCACATCGGTTTTAATGAGCCGGATGATGTTTTCATTAAAGACACTCATGTTGTTGAGCTTCACGAATCCACCATCAAAGCCAATTCACGCTTTTTTGAAAAAGAAAGTGACGTACCTACCAAGGCAGTTACAATGGGTATGGGAGCCATAATGAAGGCTAAAAAGGTTTTGCTTGTTGCAAATGGCGCAAACAAAAAAGAAATATTGGAAAAGGCGTTTTTTGGCCCAATCACACCTGAGGTACCTGCATCTATCTTGCAACTTCACCCTGATATTACAGTAATTTATAGCGAAAATTAACGCAAATACTTGCAATTTTCTACAATATGTGCTATACTGTATAAAAAATTCACAAAAGGCGGTACTACGGTATGAAATGTCCTTATTGTTCCTACGAAGAAAGCAAGGTTATTGATTCTCGTCCCACAGATGAGGGTGAGCGAATTCGTCGCAGACGTGAGTGCTTGCAGTGTCAAAAGCGCTTTACCACATATGAGATTATTGAGAGTTTGCCAATCATAGTAATCAAAAAGGATAAATCGCGCGAGGTATTTAATCGCGATAAATTGCTTAACGGTTTGCTTCGTGCTTGCGAAAAGCGTCCTGTTTCTCTTGAAAAGTTAGAGGATATTATTGATGAGATTGAGGCAGTGCTTCAAAATTCCCTTGACCGAGAGGTATCAAGCGATAAAATCGGCGAACTTGTTATGGATAAACTAAAGGATGTAGATGAGGTTGCATACGTTCGTTTTGCCTCTGTGTATCGTCAGTTTAAAGATATTGGCACATTTATGAGTGAACTTAGCAAACTTTTAGGTACAAAATAGCAAAAAGATAAAACCCACAAACCAAACGGTTTGTGGGTTTTTGTTATATAATAGTTTTTATTTTATGCCAAGTGATAAAGCAATATAAAATATTGCAACAGTAACAAGGCAGTAAATAAGCATTGGGATTGCGTTTGTTTTAATCAGTTTACCCTCTCTGCCTGTTGTGCCGATTGTTGCACTTGCGGCAACGGCGTTGTTTATACAAATCATATTACCAACTGCGGCGCCAACACACTGCATTGAAATTATAAATACTGTAGGCAGGTCAAGAACTGTTGCGGTATTGTATTGAAGATTAGAAAATAGGTTCATAGAAACGGTAGCAGAACCTGACACAAAAGCGCCAAGCACACCAATGAATGGAGAAATCAATACATAAAGGTCCTTGCCAACCTTTGAAAGAGCGTTAGCCATTTCATCCATCATACTGATTCCCGAAGCGTTTTTATACTTCATAATCTCCACAAGCGCTAAGCCAAAAAGAAGGGCAAGGGCAGCGCCCGAAACTTGTTTTAAGGTGTCTTTGAAGGCTTGTTTGACTTTATCAAAACTCATTTTGTGCAAGAAGTTCGTAATAATCGCAACTATAACAAAAAAGGTTCCGGGTAGATAAGCCCATTTAAGACTCCAATCAAGATTTTCAAACCCAAGAATATTATTAACCTTTATAACAAATGGTGCGCCGCTTGTTAGCAAATCCTTAATGCCAAGCTGAGGAATGCGCGTTATAACAAGTATTGTTGCAATCAAAAGGTAGGGAACCCAAGCCTTGATTAAGGGCATATTAGATTCAGAAACAGGGGTAACCTTGCTTGTTGCAAGCCATTCTTTATTCCATTCATCAGGGTTTCCAAAATCCCAAGTTTTTTTAGGAACAAGGAAACCCGATTTTGCCGCAACAACTGTAATAGCGATAGAAAATAGCGCGGCAAGAAGTGATGCAAATTCATAACCAATAAAAATAGAGGTTAATAAAAGCGGTACTGAAAAGGATAAGCCTGTAAAAATGGCAAATGGCGCGGCGGCTAAGGCGGGTTTAAAGGATTTTTCTTTGCTGAAAAGCTTTGTTGTCATCATCAAAACAATAAGCGGCAAAAAGATGCCCATAACGACGTGGGGAAGTGCCGTCCAAAAAGCAAAGCCAGAGGTAAATTCGGCATTACCCGATAAACCTAACGCATTCAGGGAAGAGGTTACAGGTGTTCCAACCGCACCGAATGAAACCGCGGTAGAATCAAAAATCAAGGTTATCATTGCGGCAGCCATTGGTGGAAAGCCCAAACAAACAAGTAGAGGTCCTGCCAAAGCGGCGGGAGTTCCAAAGCCTGCAGCAGCCTCGATAAATGAGCAGAAGGAAAAACCGATAATACAGGCTTGAACACGCTTGTCAGGGCAGATGTTCATAAAACCTTTATTGATGGCGGCGGTAGCACCCGATGCCTTTAGGGTGTTCATAACCAAAATTGCCCCAAAAATAATTATCAAAACATCAAAGGAACTAAGCATACCAAAAATAGTACTTGCTAAAATGGCGGAAGCATTAACATCCCAAAAGCAAAAACTGAATATTGCGGCAATTACCGTTGAAATCAGCAAACACCATTTTGCCGGCCAATTAAATACCATCATTAAAATAAGTGTAACCAAAATAGGTAAAAATGCTAAGATTGCTAACATAATATCCTCCCAATTTTTTACAATATATTCCCTAGCCAAAGCATTCAAACTTGAATCAGATTTTGAAACAAGTATTTTCTGCTGGTTCAAGTTTAAATGCTTTGGTTAAGAAGCAATTATATTGAAAATGCTAGAATTTGTCAATCCAAATAAGTTGCTTTTTCTCACATAATATTTTGTACCAAAACACTTAAATATATTACAAACAAAAATGCCTCGCGGGTGCGAGGCATTTTAACTGGTTTTAAAGGTTATTTGTTTTCTTCTGCTTTTTTGCTTTTGCGAGGAAGTACACTGCCAAGCGCAAAGCTACCGCTTAAGAAAGCAACTGCAAACCACAACCAAATGTTTGTGCAATCACCTGTTTTTGGACTTTCGTTTTCGGGCTTATCAATCGGTTTTGGAGTGGTCTCAATTTCATCTTGTGGCGATGGTTCCGGAGTTGGCTTTGGAGTTGGTTTATCTTCGAAATCGGGGGTTGGATTTAGCTCGGGTTCGGGAGAAGGAATAGGAGCGGTATAAAGGTTGTTAAAGGTCAAAGCCTCTACCACTTCTTCACCCATTAGATAGGTGTAATCTACATCAAATGTTCCCTTAAGATTATCGGTTACAACCACTTTAACGGTGTATACCGTTTCATCGTAGGTTATCTGTTCATCTTCGCCCTTGGTTTCTTTAACGGTGTAGATATATTCACCCTCTGCATCAACAGGTATTGCGGCAAATTTAAATTCGCCATCCTCTGCATTTTGAGTGGTTTGTAGGATTTCATTATTACTGTTGTAAAGTTCGAATGAGAACTCAGATTCTACCAAATCTCTACCCTGTAAAGTTTTCAAACCATCAATAACTATCTCGGTTGGCTCTGCTTTATAGTGATTTTTAAAAGCGACGATATCAGCAGTGCTACCATCTACGACATTTCCGTTAACCTTAACTGATGCTACAAGGTCTCCCTTGTGATTATCGGTAACAACAATTTCAATCTTATAAACAGTATCGTCTGAAGTAATGCCGTTTTGATTTAATTCATCCTCTACTATAGCATAGTAATAGGTGCCTTCGGTATCAAATGCTTCGGGCATAAAGATTATATCGCCGTTGCCATCATCGTTAAGAGCAAGAACAACATTATTTTGCACAGGCTCAATATTTTGAATATTAAAGGTAGAATCGGTTTTATATAGGTCAAATTTAAATTCGCCATCTTTAAGGTCGCGACCGATAAGAACCTTTTTAGCCTCCAAGGTAACATATGCGGGGTCTGCCTTGTAGGTGTTGTTAAAGGTGATTTGACCTTGAGTGGTAATATCCTCATATGAGGTCACTTCTGTTAATACACCACCAACATCCTGTTTTGCAACAGTACCTTTGAATAGTTTTTTGTTATCAATATACAGTTCACCGGCTGCGTTCTGTTTTACTTCAAGGCGAATGTGGTATGAAGAATCGTCATATGATACGCCCTTTTCATTGCCGCTAATTTCAACTAATTTAAAGTGGTATATACCCACAGTATCAATATAAACAGCAGGGAAGCGGAACTCACCGTTTGCATCATTTTTTACAGTATCACCAATCTGTATACCATTGATAGCATTGATAAGTGCAAATTCAAACTCACCTTCAACAAGTGGGCGACCATCCAGTACCTTTTTGCCACCAAAATCGGTGTGAATATTATAGGTGATAGGGGTAGGAACAAAGCCGTTAACAAATACTATCTCCTCAGATGGAATACTATTTTTGCTTAATTCAACTCTTGCAGATAATTTACCAATCGAGTTATCGGTTACAATAACCGTTACCGTATATACAGAAGTATCGTAATCATAGCGTGGGTCTCCGCCGTTTACTTCTTTAAGGGTGTAAATATAGGTGCCTGCCTTTGAATAGATGATTTCCCCAAAGGTTATTTTGCCGTTTTCATCATTGGAAACAGTTGGCGAGGTGGGCATTGGAGCGTTAACTGTAACAGGCTCGAGAGTGAAAGAAAATTCACCGTTTTGCATAGTTTTGCCTGTCAACATTTTTTCACCTGTAATAATAACCTTTGCATCCTCGGCATCATAGGTGTTGGTAAACACAATGTCATCAACATCTTGTGAGCCGTTATTAACTACCGCAGAAGCAGTTATGGTTTGGTTGCCATTATCCGCAACAGTAACTGTTATGGTGTATACCGTAGCGTCATATGTGAATCCACCTATTTTGTTGGTATCAACTTCGGTAATGGTATATACATAAGAGTTTCCTTTGTGTTTATCTTTAAACTCAATCTCACTAAAGGCGAATGAACCGTCTGCCGCATTTTTAACCTCTGTTGTAGTGGGCATAGGAGCATTGGAGGTTATAGCATTAAGTTTAAAGGTGAATTCATTAGCATTAAGCACACGGTCACCGTTTATTACCTTTTTACCCGAGAAAGAAATATAATCAGACGCGGAAGGTACATATTCGTTTTCAAAGGTTGGAACAGACACGCCTGTAGGTAGGTTTTTAACAAGCACCTGTGCCGAAATTGTGCCATTTAAATTATCGGTAATGGTTACTTCTACAGGATAAACAGTATCATCATATTTGATATTATTTATAGTATTGCCAAAGCCAACCTCTGCAAGATAGTAGGTGTAGGTTTGACCTGCATCATCTGCCGAATAAGTTAGTGAAATAGAGGTTTCACCTGCCGCATTAGTAAGCGGAGAGGTTATAAATGCAGTAGTATTGGTATCTTCTTTTGGGTTTGTATTGTATAGCGCAAAACTGTAACCCGAAAGAGCGTGACTTCCTATCATCGTCTTTTTAATGTTTATTGTAGCCGAGGCGGAGCCAACGGGAGCATAAACATTATTAAAACTAGAGGTTACGAGCCAATTACCGCTAACTGTGGTATTAATCTCGTTTTTAACATCAACTATTTCAAGCGTTCCGTTGTTGTCGCTGTCAGCAACAGTAACAGAGAATCTGCGGTCGGCGGTATCATAGGTTATACCACCTTGTGTGCCTACTTGCTCTGTAATGGCATAATGATAGGTGCCGGCTGCAGAGTAGGTTTCGTTAGCAAGAGAGAAAACATGCTCCTTTTGAGTATCGCTATCAGATATTGTTGCAGTATCAACCACTCTGTCTGGGTTGTCAAGCCTCACAAGGTTAAAGGTGTAACTTTCACCCGCTAACCAGCTGGTGCGTTTTCCTGAGATTTCTTTAACAACCTTAACATTAACCCCTTGACCATTAGTCGAGGTCGGCTCATAGTTGTTAACTATCAATGCTTGGTCGTTTGCCGAAGCATCGATAACACCGGTAAGCGAACTCTTTTCTGAGTTGAGCGAAAAGCCTGTTGGAATATTAGTTTCAAAAACGGTATATTTGGTCTGTTCGGGTAAGCCTTTAAGTGTAAAAGACTCTCCCTCTTTAAGAGACAGATTAAACATTCCGTTTGGCGATATCGGAACGCGGCCTTTATTACTGTCAAAGGTACCCGATATGGGTTGATTTGAACTATTAGTTAAGAGCACATCAAAGTTAAACAACACGCTATCGTTTATATCAACAGTATTTCCGCTAGCATCTATTACTTGTTTGGTTATAACAAGGTCACCTTCACCGATAGCGGTGTTTACAAAGTCAACGTCATCGATGTAATAGGCGGCAATAGTACCCGATGCAGTAGTGCCTGTTGAAATCTGATTAACATGCACTGATTTTACCTTATAATCCGAATTTGTTTTAAGCTCCTCAATAGTATAGGTGCAGCCTGTTGGCAAACCCGTAATCCATAATGTTTTATCTGCCGATAGGCTAAAGGTTCTGGTTCCCTGTGCCGAGAAGGTGACCTGAGTGGCAGAACTTTCGGGCGTTTGGTCTAAATCGGTAATATAGGTGTCGGCAGTGCTTGTGTAAGGTGTGCCGTTTTCGTTATGAACAGTTACAAGGAATGAAAATTCGTTGGAAGTGTCATTTTCATATACATCTATAGTTTTAGAAAGCTTAATGCCCTGTTTTGGAGTAATAGCCAAACGACCATTATTGCCCAAGTTCATATCTACATAATGGGTGTTATTTTGCTCTGTAAGATAGGGGTAAAATACCATATGAGCCGAGGTGGTTCTGTTGGTGGTTTTTTCCTCATCGTACATAGTAAGCTCTCTGGCGGGAGTACCTTTTTTAACCACCCAAGCACCTGTTTGATTGTCTAGTGTTTTAAAGGTGTCATTCCATTCCGCCGCCTCAATAGATGCTTTAGACATTTTTTCATAGGTAAAAATGGGAAGGGTTGAATTTTCATTAAATGTGTAGCGACGATGGTAATATTCGCCGTTTGGGTTTAGAGTTTCATCTTTACCAACCAACACATATCTGGTGCCGTCATATTTATGCACAGCCGAGTCGAAGGTATAGTAAAATCTTTCGTTTTCTTTGTTGGGGGTAAATTCTGCAATAGCGGTTTTATGATGCTCGTGGTCATCAGCCGAAATATCAAAGGCGTTGTTCCAGAACAGGCGAGTATGTCCGTCTGCTGCAATGTGACCTTCATCGTTTTTAACTTCTGAGTTTATTGCGGTACCTGTGATGCGGGTGATATTAAAGGCGTTGAGGTCGGAGCGGAGTCCTGTTTCATATACCAATCGGATTGGAGATACATTTTCATCATCTAGAGTTAATTTCACATCGGTTGCATTGTCCACATTGTTACCCTTAAGAGTAACCTTATAGGTTACCATTGGAACAAGGGAAGCAGGAATTTTCCATAGAACTGTCTGTTCACCTGTAGCAATGTTGGTTCTTATCTGAACCGACATATACATCATATCGCTGTTTTTAATACTACCAGCCGTTTCACCAAGAAAGCCATAGGAACGATTGATATATACTGCACTACTAGGCTTAGGCTCGGTGCCGTCTTCATCATAAAAGCCTGCATAGGTGCCATCTGACTTGGCATACCACGCAATATAGTTAGACCAGTTATTTTTATCAGTGTAATATAGTTGCTTGTCGGCGAATGCTTTGGATACCAAAATCTGTGCATCGGCAGTATCGGTAATGCCAAGTCGGGTTTTTACAGCACGAATAAATTCATTACCAAGTTCGGTAGGAGCATCGGGTGTACCCAAACCACTTTCGCTGTTATCTGCAAGCTTAGAAGCCATCATATGACCGTCATATAGAGTGTCACCTAGCAAAATTCCGTTTATATGCTTTACTTCCATATATTCGCCAAGCGTATCGGTGAACTCTAAATAACCTGAAAAATCAGGGTTGCCGCCGGCTAAGTGGGTGGGATAATAACGCGATTGCAAAATAATTTCTTCAACTATGCTATCAAAGGCGTCGGTTAAACCACCATCCGAAGCAGAGAAATATTCATCTACATAGGATTTGCTGGTTGCATAAGAGTTTTTTGTAATGGTAACTGTGGAATCGCCGCCGTTTCTGCCCTCTACCTGTACCGACATATTGGTTGTATTAGGATTGTTATATGTGGACCAAAGCGAGTCGGTTAAAGTTGAACCATCAGGATTAAGAACACCTGATGCAATATTTTTTGCAGTTTGGTTGCTAATAGTAGTAAGGTTAAAGCCAAGGGTGTAGAAAAGGCTTCTGCCTGCACCGTTTTCATCTTTTACTTTATAAAGGTTTTCAATACGGTTTTTAATGTAGGAAGCGGTAAGTTGTACCAAAAATCCTTGGCCCACCTTAACACCCGAAGAACTTCCATCTCCAACATCAGCGCCTAATGCATTGTTGTTACCATAGGTTTGATTTTTAACATCTGCAAAATCGCTTGCTCCAAGAGTAGGTGCACCGTCAGACATTAAAACAACAATAGGCATTCTTGCTTCGCCGCTCTGCCAGTTATTATCGCCTATAATAGTATCGTTATTGGCGGCTATTTCACTAAACATTTCATATGCTTCCCAAAGGCCTGCCTGAATATATGTGGCACCCTCAAAAGCTTTATTGCCAAAAGTTGTATTTTGTTTGGTTCCGCTTACATTTTGGGTATAAACCGAAACGTTTCCGCCACTGTAATTGATGAAATTACCATCATTTCTAGTTGAGGTATAACGGTCAATAGGCATTAATCGAGTAACTGCTTTTTCATAAGTTCTGGGACTTGTGTCACCCGAATAAAGCACAATACCTACTCGATTATTATTATTGATTTCGTGCAATTTTTTTATTGCATTATTAGCTGCTGTAATAAGTTGAGACCGTGCACTTTGCGGCATAGAATTCGAAAGGTCTAGCACCAATACAGTATCGGTGGGTACACTCGAATATCCAACAATCTCTTTATTAGCGGCGATAGAGGATAATGCAGTTAAAAAATTGCGGTTGCTATCTAGCATAGTGATACTACTGGGAAAAGAGGAGGTATCTTTAAATACTGATTTATCGGTCCAAACACCGCCTGCGTTTACGGTGTTAAGCTTATTGATATCAAAGTATTTTGTCCAGTTATCCATAGTATTATCGTCTACTTCACGGCTATAGGATGATGCATCATCAGCAGGTGCAGCCGCCGCCGTTAGTGAAAACGGTATATAGGATAAAATTAGCGCCAAGCATAATATAATGCTAAGTACTCGTTTTTTAAAGGTGTTTCGTTTTTTCATTATTATCCCTCCTGATATATTATCAAACTAATTATTGACCGATTGTTTTTAAACAAATCATTTAATTAGTATTTTTGATAAGGTCTGTTAATGCTTTTTTGTTGATTTTTTTTACATATTTATGAAAAGCGGTTAAAACACGTGTGCCAATATTTTCATAGTCCATTGTAAGTACCTGCTCGATTTTTTTCTGATATTTAGCACTTGGAAGATTATATACAGAAAAAATATTTTCAAGCGCCCCTTGAATTCGCGTGGTGAGTGGTATTGGATTGCCCGTAGTCATTATAGTTGCGTATTCAATACCCGAAACAATGATTTCCGCCTCGTTAAATTGCTCATCAGTCCATTCGGGGCAATATGGTTTAAACACTTTTTTTGCTCTGTTTGTATCGTTTTTGCGGATAATTTCCAAACACACTGGGCTAGTGTAAGCGGCAAGAAAAAAGTCTTTAGCCTCTTTGTTTTGCTCACACATAGAAGCCATTGCGGCAAGTTCAATGCAAATAGACATGATAATATCTATATTTTCTTTTGCTTCTTCCTCTATCATTTCCCACTGAAAATCACAGAGTATTTGCACTAATTCGGCTAACAGATGCTCTTTGGTGGGAAAGTAATAGGTGAGGTTCCCTGTGCTGATATCTAAAATATCACAAATATTACGGGGTGAAGTGTTTGAATAACCTTGTTCTAAAAAAAGTTTGGACGCGCATTGGATTATATCTAGTTTTGTGGTTTTCACTTTTTTTGTTGACACGACTACAACTCCTATTATATTTTTTGATTGCACTGATACTAATTAGGAACAGTGCTAATTAGGTCTATTCCTATTTTATCATACT
>JAZNIK010000061.1:0-56971 GCA_045577495.1 Acutalibacteraceae bacterium | reverse complement strand
AGATTTACGCCAACCTCTAAAAAATCTTCAAAAGGCAAGCTATATGTTTTACAGCCCTTACCGCCAAAGAAGTTTCCTAAAAGTCCAACCGCATAATAATCAGGCTTGGGCACAAACGACCTATGAAATACCGGCATAACTCCGCAACGATGGTCACCGTCAACAAAGCTATCTGAATTGTTTGCGTGTCCACTAGGCCAAATTTGATCAAAAAGCGACCACATAATTAAGTTTTGTGCACCGGAACTCATAATTCCACAAAACACTCTTGCCAAATCCGTTCCATGCTTAGCGGATTCAGGGTCTACGTTACCGCAAATTTTTGCTATATTAAATTCATCATGCCAAAAAGGTTTTCCGTCCTTAATATGCCCTATTGCAAGCTCACCGAAAATTCGCATATAATCTGCCGAGTCAAGCGTAGCAGGAAAGGCTGCACCGTGCCCCCAACCTACCGTGTCTGTCAAATCGGCAGAAATGAGCAAATTTTCCTCTGTTCCAACCTCTGCAATAAAGGGATCATCTAAAATAACGATAGAATTATTGTTTGTAACATCACTATAAACACCAAAAGATGCCTTAACCTTTTTGGTGTTTAAGAAAACAAATTCAAACTTCTGCCACTGATCACTGAGTTCATTAGCTTCAACACTTTTTACACTAAATCTTTCAATTCTTTTTGTATCCTTACCGCGACCGGCAATAAATCCCGTTATTACCTCATCAACGAATTCAAATGCACCATACTGAACATAACCTGTAACAGTTTTTAAATCATCAGTATCTATCTTCAAATAAACAGAAACCTTATACTCGGTATTTTCCTTTAATTCTACAGGCTGAAAATATTTAGAATTCGGAACATTAAAAGTTACCGCTACTTCGCCGCTATTAGCGAATTTTCCCTTATTCCTAAGTCTTAACAAATCAGCGTTTTGATATTGATGTGCAGCATAAATATCAAGATATTTAGCATACTGAGAATTTGCGACCTGAACCATCATATTATAACCGCCGCCCTCATTAGGGCCAACAAGTTTTACTAACTGACGTCTGCCATCTCGAATCAGTGTTTCATGAACTGCCTTAATACAGTCACCCCATGCTTCAAGTGAGGTTTTATTTGGGTCTTCGTGAGTACCATTATCACCACACATACGTGCAGGTTCGGTAAAAATGTGTAAATATTTTACATTGGTAAATCCATGAACCTCTATCAGTTGATGCACTGTTTCGCTAACCCAGTCGGCATAATTTTGAACACTTTTATACCAATCGCCCTCAACCTTAAAAGGCTCTGCATAAACATCTTTAGGCAAGTGCCAACCCGTATTAACGCTTACATCTATACCGCGCTTTTGCATTCTGCTTAACCATTTATAAAAGCCTTTACATGCATCATTTTCCCAATTAAATGTTTTTGTTTCAGGCTCCCAAGCCCACCATTTAAAAAATGTGCGTACTTTTTTTATGCCAAGTTCCTGCGCTCTATCAGCTTCTAGTTCTGCCCATTCGTCAGGATATGTTCTTTGCGCATCATCGGGCATAGAAGCAAAGCCGTGATATACTGCGCTTAAACCCATAAAATCATCTTGAACATAATTATTAAAATTTATTGATATATTTTTCATAAAAACTCCTTGTTATGTAAAAACCGCCTAGAAAGGCGGTTTTTACATACCTGTTCCCCCATTTTAACGTTTTATTGCGCGGCAGATTCAGTTGTATAAATTGCAACAGCGCCTGCAGGCAAAGTATCTTTAAAGCCTGTTGTTACATTCTCGGCAACTGCTGAGCAAGGCAGTGTTTTACCGCCTGCAGCAGGCTCAATGGTTGTTGGGTCATAAACATATCTATAAAAATCTTTTTCACCCATCGACTCATCAAAATGAACTCTGAATGCAGTATCAGCAAAATTATAGTTGGTTACCACAACTGTCCATTCACCATCGTCACGTTGGATTGCAGAAATATAAACTCCAAATCCAATATCACAAGCATAAAGTGTACCCGAACCAATATAACGGGTTAAAAGCGACATTGCATAATACGGCTTATATGGTAAAACCGACTCCAAATAGCTTGGCAAATAGCCAACCATTTGAATACCGTTATCGAACTCACTTGATGCGCCTGATGAGGTGGAGTTTGGCCACTGCTGGTCATACATGCCCCAGAAGAACATAGTATCAAAATAGCCCATATTCATATATACGTTCATGGTTGCGCCAAGCGCGGTGCCCTTCCAAGCGTTTGTGTTAACATATGAACGATATATTGCAGGTCCGTAAACATCGTTTATACCTACGTTGGTTTCATCTAACCAATAACGTTTACCCATCTGCTTTGCCTGTTCATAAGAGGCGGTGTGTGGATATAGCGCTTGGTCATAATATGCATCGTTAGAATAATCCTCTAACTTATTATATCCACCGTGATGCGAGCCGATTATATCAACCTCGTCTGTCAAGTTTTCCTCAATATATTTAATAAGTCTTGAATAATCACGTTCGTCATCTGTTGGTCTACCCGAATCGCAAGGACCAACAATTTTATAATCATCACGAAGGCCTGCATCTTTAAGGCCTTTATCTAATGCTCTGATACCTGCATCAAAAACAGGATAAACCTTTTCAAACTGACGTTGCTCGTAAGTTAAAGCTCCTTTTGTTTCATCATGATACATATTGTTACATTCGGTAAATGCAAAAATATATTTAATGTTGGTTATACCCTGCTGAGCAAATGCCAAAACAGATTCTTCGGTAAACTTTGCAAAATTCTTTGCAGTTGCCTCTAAATCGCCCGGCACTACATAACCGTTTTCATAAATACTAACGGTCTGCTTGGTTGCCTTTGCTTCCCTTATAAAGCCCTCAAGTGACCACTGCATTGTGATACCAATATCAATACCGAGTTCTTTCATATCGTGGCAGTTTTTATAAAACGCTTTCATATACTCGCTTTGATAATCGTGCTTCTGCTTTACAGGGTCCCAAGCCAAAGTGCTACCGTAATAGCTACGAATAAGCTTGATTCTTGCCTCTTTTATGGTAGCGTGCTCCATAGCAATCTGCTTTTCATTATATGTTCTGCCGTCCTTATCGGGCATATAGTTATACAGGTTATGTATCATACCTATACCCATAAAGTTATCGTTTGTTATCTGAGTGTTATGAACATATAAATCGTCGATCATATCCATATCGTCGTCATAATCATCATATGACGGTTCTTCTTCAGGGATAGGTTCCTCTGAGCTTGTATCGTCAAAAGTATCCTCAGGTAAGCTCTCATAATCCTCATAATCATCTGCATAAGAGGAATCGTCGATTATTTCTTCACTGTCCTCGGGCAAGGATTCCTCCTCGCTAGAGATATTATCGGTAACATCTGTTTGTGAGGATGATGGTGCAACAGGTTTCTTCTTGCAAGAGGCAAAAGAAAATATGCTAAGCGCTAAAACCAAAATCAAACAAATTAATTTAATATAATTTTTCATTTATTTTGCCTCCTTTTTAGATTTAAGCGTTGCTATAACTGCCAAAGCAGAAAGTCCAAATATTACAAATAACATTGAAGGTACTATATCATCACTTGTTTCGGGTGACTCGGTAGGCTCTTCAAAAGAGTCTGTATTTTCTTCGGGTTCAACAAAAGAATCGTTATAATCTTCTGAATTATCCTCTGCCGAATCTGAATAGTTGTCATCAATTAGCTCATCGTCTTCGCCCAACAACTCAAGCTTTATAAGCTCGGTGGGATAACTTAAACTTTCAAGCGGTGCTTTTTCATATCCCATAGGCTGAGCAGTAGATAGTGAAAAGCTACGGAACAAGGCGGGCTCTTCAAGTTTAAGCGCACCATCATCATTCTCCACAACGATATACACATATCCATCGCGTGAGCTTACAAACATAAGACCATGGCGGGCGGATTTGCCATCCGACGAAATTACCATTGAAACAGGATTTTCTTTTTCGCTTGGCTCCATAGGATTAACGCCATCAAAAGAAAGGAAAATTCGTGAAGAAGACGCCTTTTTGCTCTTAACTGTTACACCAAAGGTATACTGAGTCATATCATTTACAGGGATTTTATAAACTCCCGATTTGCCCGACTCGATTTTGCTTGCTACACCCTCATCGATAAGAATATTATAAAAATCAGAGCAATAACTCTCGTTATCCATAATCTGTAAGCCGCCCGGCATAACCTCTTCGAGTGTTATATCGTCTAGCCACATTTCAGGCAAATTATTGTTGCTACTAAGAGCCAAATTAACCTTTGTTTGGTCTGCTGCCGTTACAAAAGAGGTTTCAAATTTAACCCACTCCCCACGCTGAGGCATTGCAGTTGCGTCAAGCAAGCCCTCACTTTCCCATGTTTCTGGGTTTTGGAAGTAATAGAACTTAAACCATTTAACCCCTAGTTGCTGGTCGGGAGTAACATACATCCAGTAGCTAAGCTTATAAAGGGTGTTTGGATTAGCAGGGATTGAGAACACAGGGTCTGTTCCTTTTCTTGTTGCGGTGGGGTTAAGACAGGCTGCACCCTCATATCTACCCGCAATAAATTTCATAGCAATATTATTTTTATTGCCATCCTTTTCAGGCGCTGCATCAATACGCAAACGGTCAGAATACTCAGAGTTTACTGCATAGTCATCGAAGTTGATTGTGATTTTTTGTTTAGCCTCAGAGTGTCCTTTAAAGACTGCAAAATCCGTTTCCTCTACAACAATATCGTCTATCCATGTTTCAGGTGTGATTTGGCCAGCATTAAATGTAAAGCTGAATACATCCTGCTTTTCATCGGTAGTCAGATAATAGGTATATTCTTCCCAAGTGTTATTTCTGCCCCAAAGCATATATGCCATCTGCCTTGTTGCAGGTTGCCAACCCGAATAATGCGCAAGAACTTGAAACCATGGGTTTTCATTTGTTCCATCACCGTTAAGGTCTTTTGCCTTAAAGGTATCATCCTTAAACACTTTAGCGCGAAAGGTTACCTTATAAACTGTATTACCCTTAACTGCAAAGGTAAAGGTATTATCCTTATCTGCATTATATGCTGTATCTGCATTAAACAGTGTGGGCTTATCATAATCGTTTCTGAAAATATGAAGCATCTTAGAGTTTTTATCTTCATAATTCTTTGCGGTAGTGATTTCCATACGGTCGCTTGCCTGCAACTCTATTTCGCCATTATTATCAAAGTCAATAACAACCTTATCTTTAGGCTCGCCGGGACCTGGAATATCCATTTTGCGTTTTTCAAGTTTAATATCTTCAAGATAGATTGTATTAGCGCCTGATTGAATAACAAAAGCTACCTTATCTAAATCGCCCGAATTAAAGGGGAGTTCTAACGATTCCCACGACTCAACATTACTATTTGTGGTGGTCAAATAATTTGTAATTCTATTTGAATACGGGCCTGTGAACGCTGAGTCTCTGGCAACGTAGGATATAAGGTCATCAGAGTTGAAGTTATATCTTCCGTTTGGCTTTACAATACCTATAGAGCCAATAGCGGCTTGGGCATTGCTGAGGTTGTTTTTAAGCTCGCCGCTTATTACCGCCTTTTCGGGAGCGTAATATTTAAAGCTTAAAACATAATCGGTATTTTTATCAACATCAAGGGTTGTTGCAGTGTACTGAGTTTGTGCCTTAACCTTTATTGAATATTCGTCTGCATTATCATAAAGATATGCATTATCCAAATTGTAGGTTATACTTGCCCAATATTTGCTTGGGGAAGCGGCTTCCACAGCGCCCTCGCCGATAATATTGCCTCGAACGGCAGTACCATACTCTGTTTGTTCTGATATAAAATCATATATCTTCCAATTTTCAAGCTCGTCATAATCTCCGCTAATGGTGATTGGCGAGAAGTAAAAATCATCAAGGTCAAGGGTATAACCCGAAACCGATGTGATTCTTAATTTAAGCATACCCTCGTCTGCATATGCGCCGTCAACCTTGTATCTTGGCATATTAAAGAGGGTTATAGTTTTCCACTCTTCCTCATTCTCGGCATCATACGCAAGTGTTACAGAGTTGTTTGGATTGCTTATCATTGCATTTGTGGTTGCAGAATCTATAGCACCCGCATAATCCTGTGGCAAGAATGTTACCTTAACATTACCGTTTGTAAGACCGTTAGGATATCTTTCGCCTTTTGTAGCCTCTGTAAAGGTTTCGGATGTGCCCTTGCGAACACGATATTTAAAGGTAACTTTATAGCTAGAATCCTCTAGCAAGCCGGTTTCTGCCGCATTTGTGAGATAGTGCACAGATTTACCCGCCTCAGAAAGAGCCGAAGTATCATAAAAACCTTGTACATTTATATATTTGTTTCCGCTTTCTTCCTTTAAAATTTCTGAGCCCCACATGCTATACTCTTTTTTACCGTCGGGGTCATATTTAAAGTTAGGTGTATTTACTGTGGAAATTTTTTCGAAATTCTGAAGAATACCACCAGAGAATTTTGCAGTTAACTCAAGCTTTTGAGTTCCATCAAAGGTAAAACTATAAACCAAATCATCGCTTACCTTATTATCACCATCATACCAGCCATAGAACTCAACGCCTTTAGGAGCAGTTGCAGTAAAGGTTACTTTCTCACCTGTTTGAACCGAGGCGGCAGATGCATAACCCGAACCCGCACCAACTGACTGTGCTGATACTTTATTGTATTCTTCAAAAACAAAGTCGTCAACATCAACCACTAAATCTGAACAACCACCAGTAATACGAAGTTTAATATATCCACTAACATCAGTGCTATTTCCACCTATGGTGACGGTGTCTGCAACAGGAACAATATTTTCAATTGTTGCCGTCTGCCACTCGGTACCGTCTACATAGTTTTTTGATACTTGCTTATAACCGCTATTACCGCTTTGCGAATACTTTTGAACTGCAAAAACAACCGCACTTCCTGTTTGCCCTGATGTGCCCTTATGGAACCGATATTTAAAGGTGAGATTGTATGATTTTCCTGTTTTTAAAAGTCCTGTTTGGGCTTTGCTTGTTATATAGTGAATGGTTTGACCGCTACCAATAATAACGCTCATATACGTACTATCGTCAGTTTTAACGGTTCCCCAACAAGTTTTTGATTCGATACTATCAGGGTTAACTGCCGGATTTTTGCCCGCTGGCCAACCTTTTTCAAAATCCTGAACAATACCTATTCCGTTAAACTTAGCGATAAGGTTGAGTTCTTGTGAACCGGTATAAGTGATGGTGTAAACCTTTTCACTTGAAACTAATTCTTCACCGTTAAACCAACCTGCAAAAGCACCGCTTTTATACTCTTTTGCGGTATAGGTAACTGTTTCGCCGTTTTTAACTGCCACCTTATCAACAAGTGCCGCGCCCATACTACCGTCAGCGGTTGCAGAAGCGAGAGCAACCTTAGAAAATGTAATATCATCTAGGTTGATTTCGATAGCTGTATTTCCGGGAATTTGTATCTGTGCATAACCGCTTGAAAGAGTTTCAGAAATGATAGCAACATTATCGATAGTAGCGGTACGCCACTCATTAACTTTTGTGGCATCATAGCTTAACTCCACTGTATTGGTGGCGTTTTGAGGATATGATGTTGCATCATGATTATAGAAACAGATTTTAACCTTTTTGCCTGTAGGCGAGGCACAGCTGCCCGCCTTTAAGCGATACACAAATGATACCGAATAGGTTGCGCCAACCTCTAACAAACCACCTGTTTCGGTGATGTTGTTGACATAACGAACCCACTTGCCACTATCCTCTATTTTTAAATAGTGGTTGCCATCTGTGTCGCTCTCAATACTACCATGCGAATTAGCGTTACCCTTACCTGTTGTAACATTATCGGGGTTACGCTGTGTACCGTTATTTGCGTTCAAATATGTAATGCCCTCAAAAGTTTGTTGGAGCACCGCTGGTTGCCCCGTAGGCTCTGCCGAAACATTTTGAAACATACATGTTATCGTGCTAAACAACAATGTAAGTGACAAAATAATACTTATTGCTTTTTTCATATATTTACCCTCTCCTTAACAAAGCAAATACGTATAATACCCTATACTATAAAACAAGTATAAATTATAAAAAAATTAAAAACAAGAAAATTACTGAATAAATGTAGACAAAAATCACAATATAATCATCTCTTGTGTAGAAATTCCTTTAAAATGGCGGAGTTTCGGGGTTTATGCCTTTTATATGTAATTTATGCCAAATGAAAAAAGAACATTTACTATTGCCAAATAAGACAAAATATAGCAAATGCTCTTAAAATATATTACTATTTTTATTACAATATATTCCATATTGGATATATCTATTATTCTTCGTCCTTTAAATACTCCTCAATATTAAAGCGAGGTCTTTCCTTAGACTCGATATAAATTTTTCCAACATACTGACCTACCAGTCCAATTGACACTAGTTGAACACCGCCAATAAACCAAATCGACAAAATAAGCGATGCCCAACCAGGCTCGGTTCTACCCGCAAAATATGATATTAAGGTGTAAATCAATGCAACCATGCAACAGATGATAATTAAAATACCCAAAAGCGTAATAAGGGTTATCGGCTTAATACTAAATGAGGTTATACCATCAAAGGCGAATTTCAGCATCTTTTTAAGCGGATATTTTGACTCGCCCGCCGCTCGTTTGCTTCGCTCATAATATACGCTATCCGACTTAAAACCAATAAGCGGAACTATGCCACGCAAAAACAAATTTCTCTCTTTATATTTTTTTAGCGCCTCTACTGCTCTATGGCTCATAAGTCTGAAATCTGCGTGATTATAAACCGATTTTGCGCCTAAAGTTGACATTAACTTATAAAAGCCTTGCGCCGTTGTGCGCTTAAACACCGAATCGCTACTGCGGTCATTACGCACACCGTAAACCACATCAAAGCCATCTAAATATTTATCCACCATTTTTTCAATAGCGGTTACATCGTCCTGCAAATCGGCATCTATTGAAACTGTCATATCACTTGAATCGTTAGCCGTTACAAGTCCCGCAAGTAATGCGTTTTGATGCCCAACATTACCCGACAGTTTAAGCCCTCTAACGTATTTGTTTTTTGCCGCTTCGCCTGCAATTAACTCCCAAGTTTTATCTTTACTGCCATCATCCACAAAAAGAATAAAACTGTTTTTTGCAACCTTTTGCTTTATTATAAGGTCTTTAATAACCTCTGTTAATTTTTCGGCACAAAGAGGAAAAACCTCTTGCTCATTATAGCAGGGCACCACTATGGCTAGTCTGTTTTTTTGCATTGTCAGACCTCCGTTTGTTTTAAGTAATCTTTAGATATTATACACCAATACAACCCATAAATCAATCACCCATAACATATTTTTAAGGTAAACACCATATTATAGATAGGGTGAGTTTATGAAAAAAGTGTTGTTTATAAAAAACACCTTAATTCTTACCGCCACAGCGCTTATTCTGCGCTTGGCAGGTATTTTTTTTCGCGTTTGGATGGCGTCGGCAATCGGTGCCGAGGGCATGGGTCTTTATCAGGTTATAATCTCGGTTTATGTTTTGGCTTCCACCTTTGCCACCTCAGGTATTTGCACTGCCGTAACAAGAATAGTAACCGAAAGATTATCTTTAGGCGACCGGGTCGGTGCGCGCCGAACGCTCAGTCTATCCATAATCGCTTCACTTATTATTGCTGCGCTTACCTCTTTGATTATTATATCTTTTGCAAAGCCTATATCCCTTTATCTTATAAATGATATAAGAGCCAAGCCAAGCATAAAAATTCTTTGCATTTCACTTCCCTTTATTGGTATTTGCTCTTGTATACGCGGTTATTTTTTTGCCAAAAGAAGTTCGATTCCTCCATCAATATGCCAAATTTTAGAACAGGCGGTGCGTATGCTTGTTATAGTGCTTTTGGTTAAAAAATATTCGGGACTTGGTATGTCGGCAACTACGGCAGCGGTTGTTTTTGGTGACTGCGTTGCCGAGGCAGTTGGCACTATTTCTTTATGCCTGATATTTAAACTTGATTTTTCAAGGCTTAAAACAAAATCAAAGGACGCAATTAGCCGTAAAGCCGCATTTAAAGAACTTTTTAGAATTGCTACCCCCATCTCTGCGGGACGATACCTGCACACTGCTTTAAGAACCGCAGAAAATCTATTAACCCCCACCTGTCTTTCAAAATATTCAGGCTCTAAATCTACCGCCCTATCCGAATTTGGTATGATAAAGGGTATGGCGTTGCCATTGCTTTTGTTTCCTGCATCTTTATTATCTGCGGTGTCCACCTTGCTAGTGCCCGAAATGAGCGAAGCGGTAGCAAACAAAAACAACCGAAGCATTAAGGCGGCGGTAGAAAAGGTTTTTTACATTACTGCGATAATCTCTTTTTTAATTGGCGGAGTTTTTTTTACAACCGCCAAGCAGGTTGGTATTGCGGTTTATAAAAGTGATAGCGTTGGCTATCTTATAAAAGCCCTCGCCCCTCTTGTGCCATTTATGTATATCGACCTTATAGGTGACGGCATTTTAAAGGGGTTAGATCAACAAGGAATACTGCTTAGAAACAATGTTTTAGATTCGACCATCAGAATTTTTTCAGTTATAATTTTTGTATCAAAATTCGGTATGCAAGGCTTTTTAGGGGTTATGTTTTTTAGCAATATTTTTACGGGTGTTTTATCAGTAATCAGAATAGTTAAGGTAACCGAAGTAAAGTTCAACAGTAAAATCTATTTTTTAAGACCTCTTTTTTCGGCAATAACCGCATCTGCCATAACCGATTATCTTTGCAAAGGCTTACAAGAAAATGCTTTTTTATACATAATTGTTTGTGCTATAAGCATCACCATAATTTATTTTTTGATTATGGTTTTATGTGGCGGAATAAACCTAAATCCCATACTAGACAAGGTGCGAGAAAAAACGAAAAAATAAAACCTTTACATATCACCCTAATTGCTATAAAATAGTAGTATAAGAGGTGATATGAATGGTTAATATCGGTAATGACTGGGATGAAATTTTAAAGGATGAATGGGGCAAGTCTTATTATATTTTGCTTCGCAAATTTTTAAAGCAAGAATATAAAAACAACACTATTTATCCCGATATGAATAATATTTTTAACGCCTTAAAGCACACCGCTTTTAAGGATATTAAGGCGGTTATTTTAGGTCAAGACCCATATCACGGACCAAACCAAGCCCACGGGCTTTGCTTTTCGGTGCAAAAGGGTGTTGATATACCCCCATCACTGCAAAACATTTATAAAGAAATGAGGGCAGATGTTGGCGTAACGCCACCATCACACGGTCAGCTTACCGACCTTGCAAAACAGGGCGTTTTAATGCTTAACACCGTGCTTACTGTCAGGGCATCTCAGGCGGCAAGTCACCGAGGCAGAGGTTGGGAGGTCTTTACCGACCGCGTTATATCAGAACTCAATAAAAAGGATACCCCTGTTGTTTTTATTCTATGGGGTCGCCCCGCCGCCGAAAAGGCAAAAATCATTACTAATCCAATCCACCTTAAACTTGAGGCACCACACCCTAGTCCACTTTCTGCCCACAGAGGTTTTTTTGGTTGTAAGCATTTTTCAAAAACCAATGAGTTTTTGGTGTCTCACGGAATTGAGCCGATAAATTGGCAAATAGGTGAATAATTATTTGCACAATATAAAAAATTTATAAATGTTTGTTGACAAAACAACTATTATGGAATAAAATAGAATAAACAATAATTTTTGGTTCTTCGGGGCGAGGTGAAATTCCTCACCGACGGTGATAAACGATTTTTCGTTTTAAGTCCGTGACCCACTTAATGTGGCTGATTTGGTGAAATTCCAAAACCGACGGTAAGCAGCTTAAAACTGTTAAGTCCGGATGAGAGAAGAAAAGTAATTTTTACTGCTTTAATTTAGCCCCTTTTTAAAAAAGGGGCTTTTTATTTTTGTGAGGCGATTTTATGAAAAAAACATACAAACTTGCACTTATGGCAATGTATGCGGCTATATCCGTTTTGGCTATATCCTTTATCCGCATACCACTTATACCCGCCGCATCTTTTTTGGTTTATGATATGGCGGATATCCCCATTTTAATAGCCACCATCACCCTAGGCGGACCCGCAGGCGCACTTGTTTTGCTCACCGTTTGCCTTATTCAAGCCTTTGCCCTTGGCGGAGATGGTTTGGTTGGCTTTGTAATGCACTTTGTGTCAACCGGCGCTATGGTTGCAATTTTTGCCCTTATATGCAAAACCTCAAACAACATAAAACGACTTATTCTATCGGCAATTTTAGCAACACTGGCTATGACAATTATAATGATACCTATGAACCTTTGGCTAACGGTTGTGTTTATGGGAACTCCTCGCTCGGTTGTGGTTTCAATGCTTATCCCCGCCATCATCCCCTTTAATCTTATAAAGGCAGGGCTTAACTGCATTTTAACCATTATCACATTTAAACTTTCATCTCCGATAATTAACAAGATGCAAAAAAGCTAAAAAACAACTACCTCACTTTAAAACCGCGCCGTCTCGATTAAGAGACGACGCGGTTTTATTTTAGTCATAACAAATCTATTATACTACTTTTAATAGTACCAATTTTTTCAATCTTAGTGTTATTATCAATAGTAAATGCATTAATGGATGCAAATGCTTGACAATCTTTCTGAGATATATTTTTATAATCCAAAGGCACCCTCCATTCGAGTGTTTCTTTGCCTTTAATATCCAACTTTTTTAAAATTGCATCATACGATACAGGCAATAATTCACCTTTGTGTACAATGTTAATGTGGAATACTTCTGTCGAGGCTTCAACCCAAAAACTATAAGCTTTATTAGTTTTATTTTCTAGTGAAACGTGAAAAACTTCATTTGTTTTATCAAAATCAAGAGATATTTGCAAAGCCTCTGATAAATTTTCAGGGTAATTATCTTTCTCCTTTCCATACCTTTTAAATATAGAGCACGAAGAAAGATTTATGACCATTATTAAAACTAAGATTATTGATAAAATTCGTTTCATCATGTTTCACCTCAATGGTTTGTTTTTACTCCTCAGGTAGCTTTACTTCATACCTCATATGTGGCCCTTGATGTTCTGAAAAGTCTACCCCAAGACCTAGCGCTTCCTCGTTCGTTTTGAATTTGTCTTCATATTTTTTATAATCCTCACCTTTTGGGATTATTACAGGTAGATAACAATCCCAAAAATATTTAGGACTGTTAGCGACAGAGGTTTTATCCTCTCCTTTATAAAGCGGCTCATAAACATAAAACTTTGCATCTGCTACGATATATTTGAAACCGTGTGCTGGGTAACTTGAACCATTTTCGCTAATAATGTTTTCAAAGGCTACTCCTTCTTCAACAACTATTTCTTCGAGTTTAAGACAATAATTAAACGCACTACTCAAAACAGAATTTTTTGGAATCCTAACTGACTTTATGTCAATTAGTTCAAAGCTGGTAGTTATTTCGATAGGAGCATTAAATTTCAAATCACTAATACCACTATAATTAAAGCTCTTGTTAAATATTTTTTTAACAGTTGCAGGAATGGATAGTATAGAAAGCTCTTCTGTTTCAATAAAAGATTCCTCTATGGTATGAAGTGATGATGGAAACTCAATAGACTCTAGCTTTACTAAATGATTAAAAGAGTTTTTTATGTATGTTATGCCCTCCTCAATAACCACTTTTTTTATTGTTCCATCATCATATTCTTCAAGGTCATCCTTATGGTGTGGGTGATAATTGTGAATCTCTCCCTCACCCGAAACTGTTAGCACTGCCGTTTTTTTATCGAATTTGATTTTTACATTTCCATACTTTTTAAATATAGAGCACGAAGAAAGATTTATGACCATTATTAAAACTAAGATTATTGATAAAATTCGTTTCATCATTTTTCTCCTCGATAGTTGATGTTGAAGTTATACCTTTTAAGAATCGCTCCAAACCGCTACTAAAACCAGATGCTCACCAGGCAGTGCAGTTGCCCCAAGATAAACCTCATCTGAAAGAACCGTTCGCTCGTATAGTTCGTATCCGCTTGGCGCCTTATCGTATTTATACCATGCTTTTGTTGAACCTTTAATATACATCCATTTATCAATTTCTTTTCTGTAAAGGTTATATCCCTTTAAAGTGATTGTTCCAACAACATAACCGTCTCCGTTATGCTTGTATGGGGCATTGAAAATTTTTATATCATTTTCTACACCTGTAGCATATTTTGCTGTATGCTGTTCGATAATTTGGTGGTACTTTATCATCTTATTTGATGTGGTTTTTTCTTTTTGATTTAATGCATATTGGATATAATATTCTTTCCAAACTGCATACATATAAACATGCCCACCTGCATGAACTGTGCTTGATACACTTTGCTTATCGTCATATGTATATTTTTTATATCCTACAGGTTCACATCCCTCTTTATACCAACCCTTGCTGCTACCATCTGCGCTTTCATAATACCAACGATTTTTTTCAGACCAATATGCATTCCAAGAATTAAAGCTTCGACTAGTTTTTCTAAATTCATTTGCTTTTAATGCTGTTGCTGTTCCGTGTGTAACAGTTTGGTCGGTCATAGTACCTTTTCCGCCATTACTCATAAAAGATACTGTAAATTTACTAGTGCTAGACCATTGCGCACACATTAACACGTGGTCGCCTGCTTCTCCCGTTTTAGATACCTCTTGCTTATCTTCATAAACATATTTACTATAACCTGATGGTTGTTCGCCCGCCTTGCACCATTTTTTTACAGAGCGGTCTGAATTGCAATATAGCCATGTTTTATCCTCAACACGATAAGCTGTCCAGCCCGTAAATTTTTTGCCTGTAACGCTTACTCTAAATTTTCTAAGTGGTGTAAGCAAACCACGGAACATAACTGCTGTTACATTACCGTTTCCATAAACTCCTGCATATGTATCAACCTTTGAATCAGGGCAAAACTGCATATGATATGTAAATTTTGACATATCAATATATGAAAAGCTTCTGCTTTGCTTTGAAACAATACAAGATGTACCAATAAGTATTTTATCCTTAGCTATAAGTATATTTTCAAATTCATAAATTCTAGCATCTTTTAAATCTTCATCATCAAGATTTTTATCTATAAAAAACTCATAAGATTTTACTAAATTACCATCCCAATCAAAAATCCTTAAACGGTTTTCTCTTTCATTTTTCTTATCATTTTCTTTTGGGTCATAAAACGACAACGAGTAAATATATATATTATCGGCACAAATGCCTTGCGTTACCCAATTTTTTTCTTCTACTTGTTTATAGCCAAAGGTTTTTTCTAAATTAAAATCCGAATCAAGAATAGCATAAGCATTGGCAGTTTCTTGCAACCTAGCAACATACCTAGTGCGTGTTGGATTATAATCAATAGCAGTAATCATACAAGGAAGTATGTGTTTTTCAAACTTACTTCCGGTAACACTGGAAGTAAAATCATCTTTGCTAATTGTATAAATTAAATTGTGTTTGTTTTCTATGCAACAAACTACTACAAGCTTACCTGTATCTTTATTATATGTCATATCATTTACATGACCTAATTTAGAATATAATCCCTTTGCCATAGCAGTCTTTTTAAAAACTCCGCTACTATTTATTGTTCCCTTTACAATGCGCGCATCGATTTCATTTCCATTATTGTCTTTTACCAAAAAGCAAAAATAATAGTTTGTTCCATCATAGCAAGAGCCCTGTAAACTATAATAGTCCGTAGAAGCATCTGAGCTGATTCTTATATCATCGGGTTTTAACATATCGGTGAAATCAGTATTAGATGCTTTTTTACCCTTTATTGTTAAAGTTTCGAAAGAATCTGTATATCTGTTTTGCAACGCATATGTAGTAGCACCATTTTGTGCTTCCTCAGACAAATAATAGTCTGGAATCTGCCCTGCCTCTATAGCTGTGCCATAGGGATCATTTTCTACGATATTTTGTTTTTCTTCCTCAGTAATATGTATATATCCATTTTCCTCTGTTAATTCAATCAAATCATCATCTGTTGCAGATTCATCAATCTCATCATAATCATATTCCTCTTGTGCAATTACGCTAAAATCTGTTGATGTTTCTTCATCAAACTCTAAATCTTCAGCAAAAACAGTAATCTGTGAAAAAAGGATAGCAAAAGTAAGAAACAAAGAAATAACGAAAAAATAAAGTTTAATAGTTTTCTTCATACGATACACTCCAATATTTTTAATTTATGGTTTATTTTATTGAAAATTTGGAATCATTTGAATTCAAATTTTTCTATTTTCAATGTATCACAAACTTTGATATTTGTCAACGATATATTTCGGTGTATAGTATTGACACGAAAATATAACTATGCTATTTTATTGTTGTACCTCACATATTAATATGGGAAGGAAACTACGAAATGGCCATTTCGGAAAATGTTAAACGCGGTACCATAGAATTGCTTATTCTAACATTGTTAGCGGATAGCGATATGTATGGTTACCAAATATCACAGGAGCTTTCAAAACGTAGCGACGGACGTTACACCTTGCAAGAAAGTTCTATGTACCCCACGCTTTACCGACTTTTAGACAAAGGTTTAATTTCTGACCGTCAAGAGTTGGTAGGGCGCAGACGCACACGAATTTATTATCATTTGGAACCAAGCGGAAAAGAATATCTTTTTAAAATCCGGCAGGAGTATTTATCTCTTTGTGGCGGTGTTTTAGCTATTCTTGGTATTGAGAAAATGGAGGATATGCAATAATGATACAAAGCAGTGTTAAAAAACAGGCAAAAAGGTATTGCAGAGCAGTTAAAAAAAACTGTCCTTTAGCTTTTAAAAAAAGATTGATTTCCGCACTTAAAAACGATATAGATGAGTACATAGAGCAAAATCCATCAGCATCCTTTGAGGATATTAAAACCCGCTTTGGTGAGCCCAAGCAATTTGCATTGGAATACATTGCTGCGATGGATGAACAAAGCCGTATGAAAGCACTTAGTATTGCAAGGCAGTTAAAAATAGCGGTAATAATCATTTCAATTGTTGGTGTTATCGTAGCAGGGTGCGCTATATGGATTGCAATTGAAAATGCAGATAGTGCAATTAAAATAGTTGAAATTTCTGTGACTGAATAAAATTTTAAATTTATTGAGGTAAAGCATATGAAAAAATTCATTTACTGTATTTTAGTTTGTTGTTTAATGTTATCATTAACGCTAATTACTGCATATGCCGATTCTATTTCAAATAATGGGCATGTAATAAGTGAAACAACAGACATTTTAGATGATGGTACTATAATTACCATAACCGTTGTTGAAGAAAACGATTTGTTGACAAGAGCAACAACCACAAAAACAGGCACAAAAACATATACTGCAAAAAAGTCTAACGGTGATGTTCTCTTTACTTTTTCGGTAAAAGGTACTTTTTCAGTAAATAGTGGCGTAAGCGCTACTTGCACTTCATCGCAGATTTCTCACAGTATTACAGATGATTCTTGGAGTTGCAAAGATTCTTCCTCAAGCAAATCCGGTAATACTGCAAAGGGCACCGCTACATTTATAAAAAAGATACTTTTTGTTACTACCGATACCAAAGATGTTTCTATTAGTTTAAAATGCGATAAAAACGGAAACCTTTCTTAGATTTTTATAAAAACCTTTAAGCAAAACCGCGCCGTCTCGATTAAGAGACGACGCGGTTTCATTTTTTGTTATTTAGTTTTATTTAGCGTAATCAATGGCTCTATTCTCGCGAATAAGGTGAACCTTGATTTGACCAGGATATTCCAAATCGCTTTCGAAACGCTTTGCAATATCACGAGCGATGATAACCATTTGGTCATCGCTTACAACCTCGGGCTTAACGATAATACGAACCTCTCGGCCTGCTTGAATAGCAAAAGAATTTTCAACACCGGGGAAGGAATTGGCGATTTCCTCTAATTTTTCAAGACGTTTGATATAACTTTCGATATTCTCTCTTCTGGCGCCGGGGCGTGCGGCTGAAATAGCATCTGCAGCCTGAACTAAGCAAGCAATAACTGTTTTAGCCTCTACATCGCCGTGGTGGGCGTGAATTGCGTGAACAACGGTTTCACTCTCTTTACATTTTTTAGCAACCTCAACACCAAGTTGAATATGTGAACCCTCTTGCTCGTGGTCGATAGCCTTACCGATATCGTGCAAAAGACCGGCACGTTTAGCAAGGGTAACATCTTCGCCAAGTTCTGCCGCCATAATACCTGCAAGGTAGCAAACCTCCATAGAGTGATTGAGCACATTTTGGCCATAGCTTGTGCGGTAATGCAAACGACCAAGCAAACGAATAAGCTCGGGATGCAGACTGTGAAGACCTGCATCTAGCATCGCGCGTTCACCCTCCTGCTTGATGGTGCGGTCAACCTCGGCTTGTGCCTTGGCAACAGTCTCCTCAATTCGTGCAGGGTGAATTCTGCCATCTAAAATAAGTTTTTCAAGCGAGATTCTTGCAACCTCGCGGCGAACAGGGTCAAAGCTGGAAAGAGTTATTGCCTCAGGTGTATCGTCAATTATAAGGTCAACACCTGTTGCGGTTTCTAAAGCGCGAATATTTCTACCCTCACGACCGATAATACGGCCCTTCATCTCATCACTTGGCAGTTCAACAACCGAAATGGTCGCCTCAGACGAATGGTCTGCGGCACAACGCTGAATTGCTTGAGAAATAAGCTCTCGTGCTTTTTTATCTGTTTCGTCTTTAAACTGTTGTTCAAAATCAAGAATTTTAAGTGCTTTTTCATGAGTAAGCTCGCCATCAAGCATTTTAAGCAACTGGTCTTTTGCTTGTTCCTTGCTTAAACCTGAAATTTTTTCAAGCATTTCAAATTGGCTTTTCTTAAGATGTTCAACTTCCTCCATCTTATCTTCAACCTCTTTGGCACGCTTTGCAACTTTTTCCTCTTTAAGTTCAAGATTATCTATCTTACGGTCAAGATTTTCTTCCTTTTGTTGAAGCCTATGCTCCTGACGTTGAATTTCAGAACGTCTTTCGCGGATATCTTTATCGGCCTCAGCGCGCTGACGGTGAATTTCTTCCTTTGCCTCAATAAGAGCCTCTTTTTTCTTAGCCTCAGCCGTTTTTATAGCATCGCTTAAAATTTTGCGAGCCTCATCCTCGGCAGAGCCAATAGCCGTACGGTCTGCGCGACTACGGAAAGCAGAACCCAAAGCAAAGCAAACAACTCCCAAAACAAGAGCTATACCGCCTGCAACTGCGTAAAACAAAATTCCTTCGGGCATTAAATGCACCTCCTTTTATAATAAAGCGTAATACTACGCGAAATAGCAGGCCTTTCACCCACCTCGATTGCAAAAAAGCAACTTTGATATAACAAATATGTGTTGGCCCTTTACCCGCCAATAGCAAAAAACCAAATATACACACAAAGCCGATTTTTGCTAAACGCAAAAACTGACCTAATATACCAAATAATATTTTATTACTATTTAGTGGTATTGTCAAGAAAAAAAGTAAAAAATAACAATATATTGTTTAAAAACTTATTTGGCTTTAGCTTTTTAAAAATGGTATTTTTTTTTATTTTGTGGCAAAACTAGTCTTAACCATTATTTTTTGGAGGAATAATTTATGAAAAAATTCGCAACAATACTTCTTTCTTTTTGTCTTATTTTAGGCTGTGCGGCTAGTTTTACCGCCTGTAACAAAAAAGAAACACAAAGCATCTATTATCTTAACTTTAAACCCGAAATTGCCGATGTGTACGACGAAATTTCTAGAGTTTACAAGGAAGAAAAAGGGGTTGACCTAAAGGTTGTTACCGCCGCTTCGGGAACCTATGAGCAAACCTTAAAATCAGAAATGGCTAAATCAGATGCGCCCACAATTTTTCAGATAAATGGTCCCAGAGGCTATAGCGACTGGAAAAACTACTGCAAGAACATTAAAGATACTGCTATTTACGAGGCACTTTCTGATAAATCTCTTGCCATTACCGAGGGTGAGGGCGTTTATGGCATCCCCTATGTTGTGGAAGGCTATGGCATTATTTATAACGCCGCGATTTTAGATAAATATTTTGGACTTGAAAACAAAAAGACCGAAATCAACTCTGCCGACCAAATTAGAAGCTTTGCAGATTTAAAGGCAGTTGTAGAGGATATGACCCGCCTTAAAAATGAACTTGGTATTGAGGGTGTTTTTGCTGCAACATCCCTTAAAAATGGTGAGGACTGGCGTTGGCAAACCCACCTTGCAAACCTACCCATCACATTAGAATTTAACGAAAAAAACACCGACCTTACAAGTGATGAGGTTAACGAAATTGAATTTAAATATGCCGAAAACTTTAAAAATGTTTTTGACCTTTATATAAACAACTCAACCACCGATAAAAAGCTTTTGGGTAGCAAATCTGTTGCCGATTCTATGGCGGAGTTTGCGCTTGGCAAGTGCGTTATGGTTCAAAACGGAAACTGGGCTTGGAGCCAGATTAAAGACGTATCGGGCAACACAGTAAAGGAAGACGATATTAAGTTTTTGCCGATTTACAGTGGAAATGCCGATGAAAAAACTCAAGGTCTTTGCATTGGTACCGAAAACTTTTTGTGCATTAACAAAAACGCAAGTGAAGAACAGCAAAAACTTGCAGAGGATTTTCTCTATTGGCTATTTTCAAGTGATAGCGGCAAAAAATTCGTAACCGAAAAGCTTGATTTTATTGCCCCTTTTAACACATTTAAAGAAGATGAAACACCAAGCGACCCCCTCGCTAAAGATATTATTCGATGGATGAACAATGATACCGTAACCACTATTCCTTGGAATTTTACCCTTTTTCCAAGTCAAACCTTTAAAGAGAATTTTGGCGCCGCTTTGCTAAGCTATGCACAGGGCAACAAAACATTTGACGAGGTAAAAGCCCAAGTGGTTGATGAATGGAAAAAAGAATCTAACAGATAGTTTTAAGGGCGATTTATTCGCCCTTTTGAACGGAGAATCTATAATGCATAAACACTTAACAAGATATTTTCCGGTTTTTGTTTTACCAACCTTTATAGCCTTTCTAATAGCATTTTTAATTCCCTTTTTAATGGGAATATATCTTTCCTTTACCGAATTTACAACCGTAACCGATGCAAATTTTGTAGGGTTTTCAAACTATATCACCGCCTTTACGGGTGATACTAGTTTTTTAAACGCGCTTTGGTTTACGATTAAATTTGCTGTTATTGCTATAATCTCAATTAACCTTTTTGCCTTTTTATTGGCATTGGTATTAACAAAAGGCATTAGAGGCACCAACGCTTTTAGGGCGGTATTTTTTATGCCCAACCTAATCGGCGGTATCGTTTTGGGTTATATATGGCAGGTTATTATAAACGGCATTCTGCTTCCCTTTTCGGTAGACCTTACCGCCAACGCAAACTATGGCTTTGTTGGTCTTATTGTGCTTACAAACTGGCAAATGATTGGCTATATGATGATTATTTATATAGCGGGAATAAATAATATTTCACCACAGCTTATTGAGGCGGCAAAAATAGATGGTGCAAGACCCTCGCAAATTCTTTGGAGAATAACCGTTCCCCTAACTATGCCCGCCTTTACTATTTGCACATTTTTAACACTTACCAATTCCTTTAAACTTTTCGACCAAAACCTAGCCCTAACAGCAGGTGCCCCCAACCGCGAAACCTCTATGCTTGCACTTGATATATACAACACCTTTTATGGTCGAATAGGCTATGAAGGTGTAGGTCAAGCAAAGGGTGTTGTTTTCTTTTTGCTTGTTGCGGGTCTTGCCCTATTACAGCTTTATCTAACACGAAGCAGGGAGGTTGAGGCATAATGGTTAGAAAAGGCAATATTTTAACAACCTTTGTTTTACTTTTGCTTTCACTCATTTTTATTGCACCCATAATAATAGTTTTAATGAACTCCTTTAAGGGTCAGTTTTTTATTGCAGACGCACCCTTTTCTCTGCCAAACTCCACAACCTTTGCGAGTTTTGAAAACTATATTAACGGAATAAAACGAACGGGGTTTTTCTCGGCGTTTTTTTATTCCTTGTTTATAACAGTTTCATCCGTTTTGGTGTTAGTTTTAGGCTCATCAATGACAGCTTGGTATCTTATTAGAGCAAAAAACAAATTTTCATCCATTCTCTATTATCTTTTTGTTTTTAGTATGATTGTGCCATTTCAGATGGTTATGTTCACTATGTCTAAAATCGCCAACATTTTAAGCCTTGATAATCCGCTTGGAATAATACTGATTTATCTTGGCTTTGGCGCAGGACTTTCGGTTTTTATTTTTTCGGGATTTGTTAAGGCAATCCCCCTCGAAATTGAGGAGGCCGCCGTTGTTGACGGTTGCAACCCCGTCAAACTTTTTTTCTCGGTTATATTCCCCATACTTCGCCCAACCGCCGTTACGGTTGCAATTTTAAACGCTATGTGGATTTGGAACGACTATCTTTTACCCTATCTCGTTATCGGAAACGATTATAAAACTCTGCCAATAGCAATTCAATATTTGCAGGGCGGTTACGGCTCAAGAGATATGGGTGCTTTAATGGCAATGCTTGTTTTGGCTATAATACCTATTGTTGTTTTCTATCTTGCTTGTCAAAAGTATATTATAAAGGGTGTTGTGGCGGGCGCAGTAAAGGGGTAGCATATGGCAAAAACTTATTGCAAAAAGCAACCACCCTTTAAGCGTGGCTTTGGCGTTTTGATGCCAATTTTTTCACTAAATTCCGAATATGGAATAGGTAATATTGGTTCCTCATCAAAAAAGTTTTTGGATTTTCTTAAGTTATCAGGTGCTGGTTATTGGCAGGTTTTACCCCTAGGTCCTACGGGATACGGCGATAGCCCATATCAATGCTTATCCGCCTTTGCCTCAAACCCCTATTTTATAGACCCTGAATGGCTATACAAAATGGGTTGGATAACAAAGGATATTCTAGAGGATTTTAAGTTTAAAAATAGCGAAAAAGTTGATTACTATAAATTATACAAAACACGCGATAAACTGCTTTTTTTAGCATTTAAGGGCTACTTAAAGCAAAATAGCAAAGTCTTTAAAGAAAAATTTTTGCTTTTTTTAAAAAAGACTGATTTTTGGATAGAGGATTATGCCTGCTTTTTATCCTTAAAGCAGTATTTTTCTTTAAAAGGCAGAGAGGACTTTGAGGATTTTGTCATCAAAAGCGACGAGGCAAAAGCCTTTGTAGAACAAAATCTTAAACAAAGCAAAGATTTTATTATATTTAAGGAATTTGCTTTTTGGCTTGAGTGGTGCGAGCTTAAACAGTACGCCAAAAACAAGGGCATTGAACTTATTGGTGATATACCCTTATATGTTTCAAACGACAGTGCAGATGTTTGGGCAAACCCATCTCTTTTTATGCTTGATAATGATTATCGTGCGTCCTTCGTTGCGGGGGTGCCGCCCGATATATTTTCTAAAAACGGGCAACTTTGGGGCAACCCTTTATACGATTGGCAGAAACACAAGCAAACAGATTATAAATGGTGGAAAGAACGAATTGCTTGGCAATCGCAACTTTTTGACATTATAAGAATTGACCATTTTATCGGCATTTGCGAATATTATAAAATTCCTGCAACCGCAAAAACAGCAAAAAACGGTGAGTGGTGTAAAGGCCCCTCTTTTGAACTGATTTCTGCAATTAAAACCCACTTAAAAAAATCAAGATTTATAGCAGAGGACCTTGGAAACGTTACAAAAGAGGTTGTAAAGGTATTAGCTCGCTCGGGTTTTCCCTCAATGAAGATTATGCAGTTTGGTTTTGATGGTACAGATAACCCACACGCCCCCTACAACATTACTCTAAACACGGTTGTTTATACCGGCACACACGATAATCAAACCCTTGTAGGCTTTTTAAAAGCCTGCGATAAAAACACCCTTAAATATATAAAAAAATATTTGAATGTTCGTCAAAACGAGCGAGTCGCGAGTGAGATAATCCGCGAGGCTTTTAAATCTTCTGCTAATACCGTTATTTTGCCGCTACAAGATATATTGGGTCTTGATGATGCTGCAAGAATCAACACACCCTCAACCCTCAAAGGTAATTGGAGTTGGAAAATGAACTTTGAGCCTGGCGACGAAACCGCAAAAAAACTTTTAGAGCTTGCTACCATATATAACAGAAAGAGGTAACTTTTAAAATGATAGATATTAGCGGCATATTTGCCGAAAGCCTTGATATACAGCTTAAAAAAATCAGTGCAAAGCAGACACCTCGAACCGAAAAACAGGTTTGTAGGGCCGTCTCGGTTGCGCTTTTAGAGTGCTTTTTAAAGCTACCCGCAAGAAAAATTGCCACTCCCCGAGCGGCATATTTTTCGGCAGAATTTTTACCGGGCAACTTTATAACTCAAAGCATTGCCGCATTAGCTGTTGAAGATATTTTTGTGTCAAAATTAAAGGAAAATGGCTTTGCGCCCGAAATAACCGAGCGACTTTCTGACCCCGCGCTTGGCAACGGCGGTCTTGGCAGACTTGCCGCTTGTCTGCTCGATTCTGCCGCTGCAGAGGATATTGCCCTTGATGGCTATGGAATTCGCTACAAATACGGCATCTTTAAGCAAAATATATGCGGTAATGAGCAGATTGAGGCGCCTGATTTTTGGCAAACCGACTCCTTTTTAGAAAAAGAGCAACGCAATGAGGCACAAACCGTTCATTTTGGCGACGGTGATGTACTTGCTATCCCCTTTGATGTACCGATTGTTAGCAAAACCAAACTTAATAGACTTAGACTTTGGCAATGCGAGGCTATTTGCCCCGTAAACTTTGACACCTTTGCCAAAGGAGATGTAAACTCGGCATTTAAAAGCCAAAATAACGCCGAGGCTATTTCGGCATTTTTATATCCACCCGACAACACAGATGAGGGTAAAGCATTACGACTTAAACAACAATATTTTTTCACCGCCGCATCAATAGGTTCTATTCTTTGTGATTTTAAAAAAACAGGCAATCCCATAAGCGAACTGCCAAATTATATAAAAATTCAGCTTAATGATACCCACCCCACCGTTGCAGTATTAGAACTTTTGCGTAGGCTCTTGGAAGAATACTCGCTAGAATTTAGTAGCGCCTTTGAACTTATGCAAAAAATATTTTCTTATACCAACCACACCGTTATGGCAGAGGCTCTTGAAAGTTGGAGTGAATCGCTATTTTGCAAAACCTTACCTACAGTTTACCCCTATGCAGTTATGCTTAACAACCATCTGCACCGACAGATAACCGACCCTAAAAAAGCAAACGAACTTTCAATTATCAAAAACGGGTATATTTATATGGCAAACATCGCGGTATTTTGCTCACACAAAATCAATGGTGTTGCAAAAATTCACACCGATATTATTAAAGAGTCTGTTTTTAAAGATTGGTACAACCTCTATCCCGATAGATTTTTAAATATCACAAACGGAATTTCCCACCGCCGATGGCTTTGCCTTGCAAACAGAGAACTATCAAGCTTTGTCGATGAGCGTATAGGCGCCGATTGGCGATACGATTTAACCCGCCTTAAAAAAATAAAAGAGTTTGATTCAAAAGCCGACCTTGAGCAACTACAAAAAATAAAAACCGCAAAGAAAAAACAACTTTGCGATTATTTAAAGCACAATATGGATATATGCCTTGATAGCGATTTTATGTTTAGTATTCAAATAAAAAGAATACACGAATATAAGCGACAGTTATTAAATATTCTTGGCGTTTTAGGGCTTTATATCGACCTTAAAAGCGGTGTTTTAACAAATCTTCATCCCACCGCGTTTATCTTTGCGGGTAAAGCCGCACCGAGCTACTTTTTGGCAAAGCAGGTTATAAAACTTATTAACGCAACCTCTAAACTTTTAGAAAAGGATGAAACCGCAAGAAAATATCTAAAGGTTGTTTTTGTGCCCGATTACAATGTTAAAAATGCTATGAAGCTTATCCCCGCCGCCGACCTTTCAGAGCAGATTTCGACAGCCGGCACCGAGGCTAGCGGAACAGGCAATATGAAACTTAGTCTTAACGGAGCCGCTACCATAGGCACGCTTGACGGTGCAACGATAGAAATTGTGCATCACGCAGGGCAAGAAAACAATTATATTTTTGGTGCAACAAAAGAGGATATAAATAGTCTTTACGACTATGACCCAATGAACATTTATTACACCAACGACAAAATAAGCCGAGTTGTTGACCTTTTAAAAGATGGCCCCGCAGGGAATTTTGAAGAACTTTTTAAATCCTTGCTTTTTGGTAATGGATATGACCCCGCCGATAAATACAAGGTTCTTATGGATTATCCGTCCTATTTTGATGCTAGACTTAAAGCAAACGAGGACTATAAAAACAAAGAGGAGTTTGCCAAAAAAAGCCTTATGAATATTGCGGGCGCATCGCACTTCTCCTCCGATGCAACAATAACACAGTATAACCAAAACATTTGGCGAGTGTGAAAAAGCACTATATAGAAAAAACCGCACCGAGTTTTTACTCGGTGCGAGTTTTATTTGTATTCTATTATATCGCTTTTATCTTTTGAGAGAAAAAAGCCTAAAAAAAGCATAATCGTGTATTGTTGAACAAAAAGCAATGTGATAAAATATACAAAACAAAATACTTTTTAAAATTCAGGGTAGTTTCATGAAAAACTGTATATCGTCACATTTTATCTCAATGCGTAAAGAATTTAACAAGTTTGATTCTTTTGTTCCTGCGCCCCTTTTTCGCCGAGAATTTTCTGTAACCAAGCCATTAAAATCTGCTAAAATTTCTATATCCTCTCTTGGTTATTATGAGCTTCATATTAACGGTGTTAATATTACCAAAGGAGCAATGGCGCCCTATCGCAGCAATCCTGAACATTATATTTATTTTGATGAATATAACCTTTCAGAAAAACTTAACTTAGGTAATAACTGCATCGGAGTTATTTTGGGCAACGGTTTTCAAAATTCCATTGTAGACGGTTGGGATTTTAGAGAGCTTCCTTGGGCAAGTGCACCAGCTGTAAGTTTTGCGCTTGAGCTTGAATACACCGACAGTACAAAAGAAATACTGCATTCTGATAACAAGGTTAAATGTGCCGATTCCCCCATACTTTTTAACGACTTTCATTATGGCGAATACTATGACGCCAGATTAGAGCAAACAGGATGGGACGAACCTGATTTTGATGACAAGGACTGGATAAACGCATTTAATGTTGTTGCACCCAAAGGGGAAATAAAACTGTGCCCTGTAGAACCAATCGTCGTAAAACGCGAACTTACGCCTGTGAGCATTCGACCCTATGAGGATGGTTTTATATACGATTTTGGAGAGGATAATGCAGGTGTTTGCAAATTAAACATAGATGGAAAAGAAGGGCAAAAGCTTCTTTTGATTTATTTTGAAACGCTTGTAGCAAACAAACCATATACTGACAATTTGCGTTTTCAGGATAAAACCGTTCGTTTTCAGGAGCAGGAGTACACCTGTAGCGGTGGCAAAACTGTACATATCCCCCGATTTACATATTTTGGATTTAGATATGTGTATGTCAAAGGGATAACTCAAGAACAAGCAACACCCGAGCTTTTGACATATCTTGTAATGAGCTCTGATATAAACGAAAACGGAAGCTTTTGTTGTGATAATGAAACGGTAAATCGCATACAACAAGCAACTGTTCGCTCCGATTTTTCTAATTTTTATTACTTCCCTACCGATTGTCCACATCGTGAAAAAAACGGATGGACGGCAGATGCTTCCCTTTCGGCAGAACAAATGATTTTAAATATAACACCAGAAAACAGTTATCGCGAATGGCTACTTAATATTTATAAAACTATGAAGCCTAGCGGACAACTACCCGGTATAATCCCAACAGCAACCTGGGGGTACGATTGGGGCAATGGACCCGGTTGGGATAATGTTATTGTGTATTTGCCGTATTATACGTATATTTATCGTAAAAATACCGACATTTTAAAAGAACTTGCCGCTCCACTTATGACATATTTGCGTTATCTTCAGTCCTGCTATGATGAAAATGGATTGATTGAAATCGGACTTGGTGACTGGTCAGAGGTTGGAGAGCGTCCTGGACTTTTCTACACACCCCTTATCGTAACTGCTTCAATTTTGACCCTTGATATAGCAACTAAAGCAGCTTTTTTCTATGATGTTTTAGGATATGAAAAAGATAAAATATATGCTGAAAAAATGGCATTAGAAATGAGACGTTCTATAAGAAATAAGCTTATAGATTTTAATACTATGACAGTATACGGAAACACTCAAACCGCTCAGGCAATGGGTATACATTACGGTCTTTTTGAGGAGAATGAGAAAAAAGCGGCTGTTTTGAAGCTTGTAGAGTTGATTCATAATCGTGGTGACTTTATAAAGGTTGGTGTTCTAGGCGGCAGAGTTATTTTCCGTGTGCTTGCAGATAACGGGTACGGCGAACTCGCCTTTCATATGATTACTCGCCCCGAATACCCCTCTTATGGCAACTGGGTAGCGCGCGGAGCCACAACACTTTTTGAATGTTTTGACCCGCCGACAGGCAAAATAGAATCCCTTAACCATCATTTTTGGGGTGATGTTTCCGCTTGGTTTTACATTTATCTTGGTGGTATGCGGTATAATCCAAGCGGTTATGACCATAACGAAATTAACATTAAACCTATTTTTATCAAACAGCTTGGTGAAGTTACCTGCTCTTTTGATTGTGCTCTTGGTAGAGTTGGAACCTACTGGAAACGAACTGGATATAAAATAACCTTAACGGTAGATGTGCCCGAAAAAGCGCAGGGTGTTATTTGTTTACCTAAAGGCTATGCCTTTGAAAATGGCAAAACCGAAATGCCAATTAAAAATGGTGGTTACATAATAATTCAAACTGATTTTGAATAACATTTTTAATTTTTAAATTTTTCAAAAACATAAAACACGCGGCGGAGAAAATCTCCGCCGCAATTTGTTTAATTATTTTGCTTTTGTGTATCTATAGGCTGACCAACCCGAATAATACTTTTTGCCGCTTACTGTTTTATAGGTGCGCACTCTTACATAATAGGTCTTTTTTGAGGTTAGTTTTGTAAGGGTTGTGCTTGTGGTTTTATAACTTGTAATGATCTTGGTTTTTGCCGATTTAAAGTTCTTGTTAGTAGCATATTGAATCTGATAGCCAGTTACCTGAGCGGTCTTTTTGCCTACATAAACCTTTATGCTCTTTTTACCTGCTGTAATCTTTGATACAGTAGTCTTGGGAGGATTGATGGTAAAGTAGAGGGTTTTTGTGCCGGTGTAGTTGCCTTTTCCTTTAATGGTAACCTTGTATTTGCCAACATTCTTTCTGCCGGTAGCATAAGTTACAGTATAGCTAGAATTCTTGGTTAACTTTGCTCCGCTAGGATTTTTAACCGTTACAGAAGGAGTTTTAACCTTACCGTTATAGGTGTAGCTTGTTGCAGAAAGGCTAACCTTGCATTTTGAAAGAGGTGTTTTTTGTGCTTCGACTAAAATAGAGTATGCTAGATCCTCTTCTTCCCATCCAGAAACACTTATATAGTGATAACCTGATTTTTTAGCAGTAAAGCTCCAAGTTAAAGTATTATTTTTGATAGATTCTTTTCCATAATACCAATCATAATCTTCCGAAGTGAAATATTCATTTTCTTGATTAGGGTTATAAAAGTCATAATACCAATCGCTTTTATAACCACCAATTTTGACTGTATATTTCTTCCCTTTTGTTAAGTTAATCTTGTAATAATCATAATCAAAAGAGCCTTCTTCAATTATTCCGCTATACTTCTTGCTTAATGAAATAGCAGTTGCTTTTTCTAAAGTTCCATTATCTTCAATTTCATACGAAGAAGTTGCAGTGTAAATGAATCTATATTTTGTTGTAACGTGGTCAGAATAACTAGAAACATAAAAACTAGCATCTATATTCATATAATAAGTGCCAGCTGCTAAACCTATTTTATGTGTGTAATAGTCATTAAAAACATCTATATCCGATGACCTATCGCCTTCCCATATAACAACTCCCTTTGAGTTGTATAAGGATAAATCATAAGAACCCATCTCACCATCATCATCTATAGGTTTCTCAATAACAAAGGTAATGTATCCACGCGAAGGAACCACTATTTTATTATAACACTCTTCGTCATAATTTTCATATGTCCAATATCTTGTGTGCCAAACTTTATTCTCTAACACAATAGGATTTCTTATGGTTGTTCCTACCTCTGATGCGCTAGCAGTAATTACACTTACTGAAAACACAGTAAACATCATTATAACCGCCAATAATACTGATAACACTTTTTTCATTAAAATCTCTCCTTTTCACTCTTGCACCTATATGGGTGCATAGCTAGTATAACATCGCCCTATAATAAAGTCAAGGACTTTGTTCTTAAATAAGTGCAAAAGGGCTTGTTATATGAATATTGAAATCGAAAGAAAAATCGGCAATAATATACGCAAACTACGAGAAAAAGCGGGGCTTACGCAAGAGCAGCTTTCTGCTAAACTTCAGGTTAACGGATGCGATATTACACGAAGTGCTGTGGCAAAAATTGAAGTTGGTCAAAGGCATTTATATCCCGATGAAATTATTTTAATAAAAAATATTTTAGGCGTTAAATACGACGATATTTTTTGCTTATAATATGTTAAAAGGACCGGAAAATTCCAGTCCTTTTTGGTTTTATTATTAACTATTATAACCATGCGCTTCGGCAAGCATCATATCCTTAACCTTCATAAGACGGGTTGTTGTGCTTCGGTCATTTTCATCCAACTTCATTGTTATATACTTAATGGTTTCGCGATACTGTGGTATCATAACGTGCTCCAAGGCGTTAACTCGGCGGCGTGTTTTTTCAATCTCTGCCGCCATTAACTGACAGGATTTTTCAACCTCGGCAAGTCTTAGCATTTTTTCAAATACTTCGCTTAGTGATTTAACCGAGCTATCAAGTTCGCCCGAGGTATAAACATAACCATAGCAATACATATCCGAAGTTTTTGGTGATGCAAGTTCGGTTTTAAATTCGGGAATCATAACACTCATAACATTTTTTGCAGAAATATTAAGATTTATTTTCTGCTTTGGAAGCATCAATGCAACATCAAGAGCCTCCGACTGCATTACCGACCTTGCGACAGAAATATGACGGTTTGACTCGGCTATTAACTTTTCAACCTCGGCGCGAAGTTGCTTGTTTTCTCTAACCATCTCTAAAAATCGGCGCATAAGCTCATCACGCTTATCTTTAAGCAGTTTATGACCGCGAACCGCCGTTGCAAGTTTGCGTTTTAGGTTGGTAAGCTCCATACGGGTTGGATTAACATTAAGAATTGCCACCGTCACACCTCCTTAGTTAAAATATTCAAAAATTTATTGCTCATAATATTTATCCAAAAGTTCATCGCTTATACGTTTAAGTTCGGAACGTGGCAAAATTCTAAGCAGTTCCCAACCGATATCAAGGGTGTTTTCAATATCTCGATCGGCAAGATAACCTTGAGAAACATATTTTTTCTCAAACTCGTCTGCGAATTTTGCATAAAGTTTATCGGTATCGGTCAATGCCGACTCACCCAAAATTACCATAAGCTCTTTTGCATCCTTTCCTCTTGCGTATGCCGAGAAAAGCTGATTCATTGTGTTGCTATGGTCTTTACGGGTTTTACCCTCGCCTATACCTTTATCTTTAAGTCGGGAAAGAGATGGCAAAACATCAATCGGCGGAGTTATACCCTTGCGGTACAAGTCACGGCTTAAAATAATCTGCCCCTCTGTGATATATCCTGTAAGGTCGGGAATGGGATGGGTTTTATCATCCTCGGGCATTGTTAAAATCGGTATCATTGTGATACTGCCCTGTCTACCATTTTGGCGACCTGCACGCTCGTAAATAGATGCAAGGTCGGTATACATATAGCCCGGGTAACCGCGTCTGCCCGGAACCTCTTTTCTGGCGGCCGAAACCTCACGCAAGGCATCTGCATAGTTTGTTATATCGGTTAAAATAACCAAAACGTGCATACCTTTTTCAAAGGCTAGATACTCGGCGGCGGTAAGAGCCATTTTAGGTGTTGCAATACGCTCGATTGCAGGGTCGTTTGCAAGATTTATAAACAAAACTGTGCGGTCAATAGCGCCCGTTTCTTTAAAACTTTCAACAAAGAAGTTTGACTCCTCAAAGGTAATACCCATGGCGGCAAAAACAACCGCAAAGGGTTCGTCTGTACCTCTAACCTTTGCCTGCCTTGCAATCTGTGCGGCAAGGTTTGCGTGGGGCAAACCACTAGCCGAGAAAATAGGCAATTTTTGTCCCCTAACCAAAGTATTAAGTCCGTCAATCGCCGAAACACCTGTTTGAATAAACTCCTGCGGATAATTTCTTGCGGCGGGGTTAATGGGCATACCGTTAACATCCATACGCTTATCGGGTATAATTTCGGGACCATCATCTATTGGTCTGCCAAGTCCGTCAAAAACGCGGCCAAGCATATCCTCAGATACACCAAGCTCCATCTGGCGACCCAAAAACTTTACTGTGCTATTGGCAAGATTGATACCTGTTGAACTTTCAAACAACTGAACAAGTGCGTTTTTGCCGTTGATTTCAAGCACTCTGCAACGACGCTTTTCGCCGTTTTCAAGCTCTATCTCACCAAGCTCATTATAGGTAACATTTTCAACATCACGAACCAGCATAAGTGGACCCGCAACCTCTTCAATGGTGCGATATTCCTTTGGCATCAGTCTTCCTCCTTTACTAAGGCGGCTTTTAACTGCTCATCTAAAACAGTTAAAACCTTTTTATATTCTTTAGAGGTATTTTTCTCCTCAATATACTTAAATCTACCAATACTTTCTCTAACGGGCAGGGCTACTATATCCTCAATATCGACGCCCTTATCAAGCGCCTCTTTAGCGCCGTCATAATAGGCTAAAATTAGTTTCATCATAAGCAGTTGCTTGTTTGGGCTTGTATAGGTATCAACCTCGTGGAATGCAAGTTGATGCAAAAAGTCCTCACGAATTGAACGGGCGGTTTCCATCTCTAATCTATCACCCGCAGATAACGCATCCATACCTACAAGCTTAACAATTTCATCAAGCTCGGCCTCTTTTTGAAGTATTGCCATCATTCTGCCGCGAAGTTTCATCCAATCGTCCGCAACATTTTCTTTAAACCAGTTTTCTAAAAGGTCTAGATATAGCGAATAACTTGTAAGCCAGTTAATTGCAGGGAAGTGGCGCTTATATGCAAGTGAAGAATCAAGTCCCCAGAAAACCTTAACAATTCTAAGAGTTGCCTGTGATACCGGCTCAGAAATATCACCTCCTGGTGGCGATACAGCACCGATAGCCGAAAGTGCACCCTCACGCTCATCGCTGCCAAGAGTTATAACTCTACCTGCGCGCTCATAAAACTGTGCCAAACGGCTACCAAGATATGCAGGATAACCCTCCTCGCCCGGCATTTCTTCAAGACGACCAGACATTTCACGAAGTGCCTCTGCCCAACGTGAAGTTGAATCTGCCATAAGCGCAACCGAGTAGCCCATATCTCTAAAATATTCTGCAATGGTAATACCCGTATAAATAGATGCCTCACGGGCGGCAACCGGCATATCTGAGGTGTTAGCAATAAGCACGGTTCTCTCCATCAAAGATTTTCCGGTATGTGGGTCTATAAGTTCAGGGAACTCATTTAAAACGTCGGTCATTTCGTTTCCGCGTTCACCACAACCGATATAAACAACTATATCTGCATCTGCCCATTTTGCAAGCTGATGCTGTGTAACGGTTTTACCGCTTCCAAACGGACCGGGAATTGCGGCAACACCGCCCTTAGCGATTGGAAACATTGTATCAACAACACGCTGACCTGTTATAAGCGGTTGGTCAGGTGATAGTTTTTTAGAGTATGGTCTACCCTTACGAACGGGCCATTTTTGCATTAAGGTTAAGGGATATTCTTTGCCGTCTTTTTCTAAAACCGCAACTGTATCGGTAACGGAAAAACTACCCGATTTTATATCCTTAATTGTTCCGCTAAGGTTGGGGGGAACCATAATTTTATGGGCAACAACATCGGTCTCCTGCACTGTGCCTATAATATCACCCGACACAACGCTATCGCCTACCTCTTTTAAGGGTGTGAACTCCCATTTTAGTTCACGCTTAAGCGAGGCAACCTCTACACCACGAGATAGATTGTTGCCCGAAATTTTCATAATATCGTCAAGCGGTCTTTGAATACCATCAAAAATACTGCCTATAAGACCAGGTCCAAGCTCAACACTCATTGGCTCGCCGGTTGACTCAACAGGCTCACCTGTGCCAAGTCCCGAGGTTTCCTCATATACCTGAATAGAGGCTTTGTCGCCATGCATTTCAATGATTTCGCCAATAAGACGCTTATCGCTAACGCGCACAACGTCAAACATATTTGCATCACGCATACCCTTTGCCACAACAAGCGGACCCGAAATTTTTAAGATTTTTCCTGTCGCCATTATTACACCTACCCTATTATATCCGAGCCTACCGCCTTTTCAACGCTTCGGCTCACATCTGCCATACCTATGCCTGTGTTACCGCTAACACCGGGAATTGGTATTATTGCAGGAGTCATTAAATCTCTATACTGTTCAAGTTCTTCTAAAAGCTCGCTATAAAGTTTTTCAGTTATATATATTATTCCTACATTCTCTTTAACAAGCTGCTTTAAAGTTTTACTTGCGTTTTTTGCTTCATCGCAAGGATAAATGGAAAGCCCAAGTGCCGCAAAGCCGTAAATACTATCTCTATCGCCTATGACTGCAATTTTATACATACAGCTTTCGCACCCTTTCTCTTATTTCTTTTCCACCCATACCGCACCTTTTAAGACTTATTAAAATTCTTATTGTCTTTATCTCGCTTACCTTAGCAAGATAATATGCAATAAGCGGCGAAACACCAAAACTTTGATAACGCGCACTAGTAACAAAGTCTATTAGCAAATCGTCAAGCGAACGCTCAAACGCAACCATACCCTTTAAAAGATTTTCCGAAACATCGGTAAAACCCGATTCTTTTATATATTCGGCGAGTTCTTTTTTACCCTCTAACGCCGCCGAAACAAGCCTATCGTTATCGAACAAATCGCAAGGCACAAGTGCATCTTTAATAAATACCTTTTCTTTGCCCATTTCTGCCGCGCGCGAAACTACCAACATATTTGCTATGGCACACTGCCTATTAACAAGAGCAAACGAAAACTCCTCTTTACTTTCTTTGGCCATATTAAAGGCTACCGTTAGATACTGCTTATCCAAATAAATATCAAGTCTTTGGCCGTCCATAGTTTCGGTTAAAAGATTGAAGCCTTGTTTTACAGGCTCTACCGCCCAATCGGGCAAAAGGCTAAAATTCTTTTCCTCTACCGCGGTTTTTATAAGGTCAGGCTCTACAATATACGGCTCTAGCACAAAGGGAGAATAATCCACATTTGAAACTATTGCCTTTAAAACCGCCTTGATATTATGAAAATCGTTTTTAACAATCAAAAAATCAAAAAGGTTTTTATCGGGTGCAATATCACAAATGAATTCAAACGCCGATTTTTCCTTTTGTTTTAAAACTTCATCAATATCCGCCAAAGAAAAATCTGCATAATCTAAATCTGTTAACAGTTTTAGCGCCGCATCTAAATCCTTTGCCGCTATGAGTCCCTCAAGGTCGGCTGCGGTTAGCAGACTTGATTCATTGGCTCTAACTTTAGCAACGGCAAAAGCGTATTCTGTTTCCCGCACAAAACCGCCCCCTTAAAACAAAATTGTGCTAAGTTTATCCTTAACATCATCTAACACATCATCTAAAAGGGCATCAAAACCACAGTTATGAAGTGTTTCTGCATAGTTTAATATAAAGCCGCCATAGCCCAGCTCTGCGCCACCTTTAACGTTCACGCTACCCTTATCACCCAACCTTGCATTTATATTTTTAGCAAAATCCTTGGGGCATCTTGCTTTATCCTCATCGGTAAGGCAAAGGGTACCCTCGCCACTTTCGGCGTGGGCAACTACTAGTTCTGACAAAATATCAAAATATTCTTTTTCGGGCAAGTTTTTAAGTTCTTCCAAAGCCTTTTGAATGGTGCTTTTTGTTATATCAACCTTTGCCGAAAGAATCCCTCTTTTAAAAGCGAGTTCGGCAGAGGACTCTGCCTTTAAAAGTCTATCCTCTACGGTTTTTTCACCCTTTGATAATATGTCTTTTTTTATTTTTTCTGCCTCGTTTTCGGCATCAGACAAAATTACTTTTGCCTTGTTTTCGGCATCTTTCAAAACGGCTTTGCATTCCGCTTTATTATCCGCCTTTATTTTTGAGATTATTTTATTAAGTGAGTCCATTTAGGGCCTCCGATAAATTATTTAAGTCCGTTAACTGCAAGGATAGAAACCAAAAGTGCCAAAATAGCATAGGTTTCAACCATAGCCGCCATTGTGATTGCTTTACCATTCTGGTCGGGTTTTTTAGCGATGATTCCAACACCTGCAACGGCGGTTCTTGCCTGTGCAATAGCTGAGAAATAACCAACAATAGCAATAGGCATACAAGCGCCAAAATACATAAGACCCTGAGCCACAGTAAGCTCGATAGGATTACCGCCAAGAACCTGAAGCTGACTTAAAACCAAAACAGTTAAAAGAAGTCCGTAAAGACCCTGTGTGCCTGGTAAAAGCTGCAAAACCAAAGCTTTTGAGAATTTTGATGGATCCTCTGAAACCAAACCTGCGGCTGCCTCACCCACCATACCAACGCCTCTAGCCGAGCCGATACCTGCTAAAAGGGCAGCCAAAACGGCACCTACAACTGCGATTGCTAAACCTAAACTATTCATTTTTATTTTCCTCCTTGAGTTTAATAAATTTAGTATTCATTCTTAAAGGCTTAAAGGCTCTGCCTCCACCCTCATAAAACTTTGAAAACAGTTCCACAAACTGCAAACGGTTCGAGTGCACATACGCGCCCAAAACATTTATTGCCATATTAAGCGCGTGACCAACAAAGAACACAATCGTTAAAAGAATCCCCTTAACAACAAGATTCTGTGGCATAGCGCCCATCATATTAACAACACCCGCTATACTTCCCGTTGCAAGACCAAGTGCTAAGAGTCGCGAATAAGAAAGTATATCCGATAAATAGCCCGATGCTATATTGTAAAGCCCGTAAAGACCGCCTAAAAGTTTGCCGATGATATTTTTTGAATCCCTTGCCGATGTTAAAATTACAAGCACAACGCCCGCAATCGCAACATATTTTGCAATACCTGTAACAACGCTTGGAATACTTACTAAAACGCCCGCAGCAAGCGGTGCCGCACCCAAAACCAAAAGCATTATAGGTACTGTGTCAAGCATTGCATCAAGCTTTTGGCCATCCTTCCACTTCATATAACCTGCCGCTATAAGACCTAAAAACAAATGGCAAATACCAATTATAAAAGAGAATAGTAAAAGCTTTATTGGGTCTTTTATCGGCTCAAACCAAAGTGCTAAATTTGGTGCCGGCTTATTTAAAAAGTTGGTATAAATAATTGGGATTATATCACCAAACCAGCTACCAAAAAGTGCGCCCCAAATAACAGTCGAAATACCGCAATAGAAAAACATTTTAAGACTTCGTCTAAGGGTGCCCTCAACACTGGTTTTTCTGAGGATAAACCAAGTGCCAACAGTCATAACAAGTCCATAACCCGCATCGGATAGCATCATACCAAAAAGCAGATAATAGAAAAACGCCATTATCGCCGACGGGTCAATATCCTTTTTGCCCGGAAGAGCATACATTTCTGTAATGCTTTCAACCGGTTCAGAAAAACCGCCGTTTTTAAGCATAACAGGAACATCTTCATCCTCACCCGGCTCATAAAGATTAAACACCGCGTCATACTTTTTGGCAAGAGCCTTAACCGATTCGATAGCCCCCTCGGGCATATAGCCGTTTATAACCACCGTTTTGTCGGTGCTTTTAAAAAGCAACTCCGCCTCGCTTGTTTCTTTATCGACATTCAGTTTATCAAACAAGAACTTTAGATTATCTCTTTGATTTGCTAAAGAAATAATATCTGCCTTTCTTTGCTCTAGCTTTGCTTCTGCCGATTGTATCTGCTTTTCAAGCTGGGCTATTCTATCCCTCGGGGTTACATCTGCCAAATCGGTTGGAAGAATTAGCCCCATTTCTCTAAGAGCGGAATAAACCCTCTCCCTTGAATCTATATGGCATACAGCCCACACTGCAGTTTGTTGTTTTGTGCTGCTTACAATCTCAAACGAAGCTGCATCATCGGGGCATTTTTCGGCAATCTGCATTAAAAGTGTTTCTAATGTGTATTGCTGGGGCAAAATACCGATAATGGTTGAGGTTTTGGCTGTTGATTTTTGCCTTAGCGGAACATCTAGTCCCCGCCAAACCTCAAGGGTGCTTAGAGTCATTTCAAGACGGACTATATCCGCCTTAATTTCTGCAACCTCTCGCCTCAATGACACTATATTTTCTGCTACAGATAATATTGAATCGGCTTTTTCGCTTAGATTATAATATTCCCGCTCATCAATCTCTGCTCTGCCCTTAAACATATCCATAAGGGAACCTTCGGGTGGGGAATACTCATCCAAAACCGCCAAAGCCTCGTGCACTGTTTGAATATTTTTTTCAACACTTATAACCTGTTCCTTAGTGGTTGTTGATAAAAGCCGCTCATCATCTATTGCGGTCGGCTCTACAACCCCGAGGCGTTGAAGTTTTGAAACGAGCGCATCTTTATATTGCTTTAACGCAATAATCTCAAGCCGTTTCATATTAAGCTTTGCCACTATATCACCTACCTAAAAAAGCAAAAAAACAGAACCCCCACCAATAAAAGCCTTATCAGTGTGCGAGTATCTGTTTTTTAACACATTCTATTGCTTGGTTTTCTTTTTCACTTGCTTTTTGCACAAGTTCTGCTACCGCTTTATCTGCTTTTTGAGTAGCATCATTAAGCAAAGCCTCTGCGGTTTTGTCTACCTTTTTAAGCATTTTTAAAACCTCTGCATTAGCCTCTTTTTCTGCTTTTTTCAAAAGTTCTGCCGCCTCTACCTTGGCATTATTTAAAATTTCCTCGGCGTTACGGTTTGCCTTTTGTAAATCCTCTGATGCCAATTTTTCGGCATCTAAAATTTTATTTAGCGCATCTTGAGCCATAATAAAGCACCTCTGCCACAAAATATATTTTGTTCTATCATTATTATATACAGTTTTCAAGAATTTTTTGTAAACATATGGAACTAATTAGTAATTTTATTAAATTTTATTTTTATAGCAAAAAACGAATTGACAATAGGCGTTTTTTACTGTAATATATTATTTGTGCTACGCCTTTGGCGTATGAATAAACCCCACCTTAATTTTTGCTTTTCAATTTAATATCTACGCCTCCTTAGTTAAATGGATATAATAAACCCCTCCTAAGCGTGTGTTTTAACAAACACCTTTGCAAAAAGGCAAAAGGTCATAAGTTTGAATTGTATCGTATATGCGCTTGTACCTCAGCAGGATAGAGGGTCCGCCTCCTAAGCGGAATGCCCCCGGTTCGAATCCGGGCAAGCGCGCCAAAAAGTTCCGAGAAATCAAGGTTTCTCGGCACTTTTGCTATTTGTTGCTCACTCATTCAATTGGGTGAGTTTTTCATTTTTAGAGAGTGAAACAGAATTGAACTTTTACCATTTCCCGATTAGCAGGAAATTAGCAAAAAATCGTCATTTTGCTAATCGCCTGCTAATCAGATTTTTAGCTAAATCTTGCTAATTTGAGCAAGCGTATGTTTTATCCATAGACTTTTTGCAAATCCATTGATTATTTCACCTTTTCGTGATATAATTAACGAGAACATAAAATGGAGGGCATTTCAATGGCTGTTTGCTATGATAAATTATTTCACCTTTTGATTGATAAACGCATTTCCAATTCTCAACTAATGGAAAAAGCAGGATTTAGTGCAAATATAATTTCACGTCTTAAAAAGAATGAATATGTTTCTTTAGAAAGTATTGAAAAAATTTGCTCAGCATTAAATTGTGATACTAATGATATTTTAGAGTTTACGGGGGATAGAAATGATAACATTAAATGACTATTTGAATAATGCGAGTCTTTTATCTCCTTGTTTGGTTGTTGGTGATTCGTTAAAGGTTTTATCTCAACTACCTAATGATAGTATAGATTGTATTATAACAAGCCCCCCTTACTATATGAAACGACAATATTTAGGCGGAGGAATAGGCTTAGAATCAACATATCAAGAGTATATTGATAATCTTCTTGAAATAATCAAAGAAATACATCGTGTGTTGAAACCGACGGGTTCCTTTTGGTTAAATATTGGAGACAGTTATAAAAACAAACAATTGCTCAATATACCACACCGAATTGCAATTCGTATGCAAGATGAGCAAAATTGGATTCTAAGAAATACTGTTGTTTGGGATAAACTAAAAGGCGCTATGTCGCAGTCTAAGGATAGTTTAGGTTGTGAGTATGAACCTATGTTCCACTTTGTTAAAAAGAAAAACGGTTATTATTATGATGCGGATTCTGTTAGAAAAAAACCGAGAAAAGCCCACGTGGAAAACGGAGCTGTTGTAAGTGCAACTGGTGTAAGTGGCGTTAGATATAGAAGGAAAATTGAATTAAGCACTGAACTGACTCAAGAGCAAAAAGAAAATGCATTCTTGGCGCTTGATAACGTTCTTGAACGAATAAAAAATGGTGAACTTTCTGATTTTCGAATGGTTATAAAAGGCGGAAATCAGAGAGTGACTAACGGAGATACTGCAAATTTAAGCGGTCGAGCGAAAGAACTACAGGAAAAAGGCTTTTACTTTCTTTTCTATAATCCGAACGGTAGTATGATTTCTGATGTATGGCAGATTGTTCCCGAAGATACGCAAGGTAGAAAACTACACTTTGCACCATTCCCGGAAGATTTGGTTAAAACACCTATAGTTTTAACTTGCCCTAAAAACGGAATAGTTTTAGATCCTTTTGCTGGAACAGGTACTACTTGTTATGTAGCGGCTCAATTACACCGCAAGTCTATAGGAATCGATATGGCAAAAGAGTATCTTGAACTTGCAGAGGATAGGTGTGCTGAATACGGACGCCTTAACAACGGAGATTTGGAGAGTTTTATATGAGCAAAATTAGTGAATTTTTTGGATTAAATTGTAAGAATACCTCATTGGATTTTAATGCTGCTATGACTAATCAGCAGTGTCCATATACAAGCAAAGTTTGCACAAAAATGAGGAAATCTAATCCAGACGTTAAAATCGGAACATGTACGGTAAAATATCAAAACAATGATGTTATTATATGTCCATTTCGATTATTAGAACATAATCAAATCTTTGTGGATTGTTTGCATTTGCTGACAATGCATGAGCCAGGAAATGAGTTGTACCTTGTTCCAGAAGTTCAAATTCCAGGAGGTCATGTTGATTACTTTTTAGTCTCTGCAAAAGACAAGAAAGTAAAAGACTTTATTGGTATTGAGTTGCAAACAATGGATACCACTGGTACAGTATGGCCTGAACGCCAAAGGTTTTTGAACGAACAAGGTATTGAGGTTAATGATGAAGACTTGAGCAATAAAAAACCTTTTGGTATGAATTGGAAAATGACGTTAAAAACAATTCTCATCCAAATGCACCATAAAAGTGAAACCTTTGAAAACCTTAATAAGCATTTAGTACTTATTATTCAAAAGCCACTATTCGATCATATGAAGAGTGATTTCAATTTCGATGGCATTGATGGTGTAAGGCTGGGTGATCCTGTACATATTCATTCATATAATCTCGAAGAGCAAGAAGAAAAATTGTGCTTATCACTTCACACAAGAGTTAGCACCGATTCGGATGGTATTGCTAATTGTCTTGGGCTTAACGCAGAAACTAAAGTGGAGTTACAAGATATAATTAGAATTTTGGAACCTAAATTAACTGATAATAACAGGTTGAAAATTGGACTTAACACATAATTTTAGTAAAAAGCAGGAGTTAAGATGCTTGATTGGATAAAGACACATAAAGTTATATTCACCATAATATGTTTAACACTTTTAATAGTGCTGATTGGTATTCCTTTTATAATCAATTTACTATTCAAATTTAATTCTAATATAAGTATTTTTGAAGCGGAATGGTCTGCTGGTGATGCTTTGGGGTATTATGGTGCGGTTCTTTCTTTTGTTGGTACGGTAGTATTAGGTGCGTTAGCTTTGTACCAAAATCATATTATTAAAGTGGAGGCAGACAAAAAGGCTAAACTACTAGAAGAGCAAGAACGCATTGAAAATATGCCGAGGTTCTTTATGAGATTTCAAGGTGCAAGTGGTTTTTGTGGAAGTTTAAAGTTTGCGGTAATGAATGTTTCTAACAATATTGCATATAACGCTGAGGTTTACGACATAAAAATCAAATATGGAACAAAAACAATATGGGAATCCGTAGATACCTATAGTTCACCAGCAATAAATCCTCAGAAAGAAATCGTAATTCAAACAAAGTCACCTGCTACGAACGAGAAAGGCGAGTTTGTTCTTTTTGCCAATATGAGTTGTAAAGACAAATACGATGAAAAACATGAATATGTACTTAAAATGGTTTGTTCTCATCCCAATCATTACAGAGATACTAGCATAACAGAAATCTAATTATTAAAAACAAGCATATAAGTTAACGAAAGGTATTAGCGGTAACACTGCGGCAAAGCATACGCCTATTACCATTACCCTAAAATCACCGTCCTTGATAATTGCTTGCTAATGGGACAATTTAAAACAACATAGAATCAGCAGTAACAGCGTAACACAAGATAACACATTAATATTAAAAATCCCCTGACAACAGGGGATTTTTAGGTATCATGAGGGATACGAGAGCCGTTTTCCTCGGTATCTCCTAAGGGTTAGTTGTGAGTTCGATTCTCGCAGGGGGTGCCAAAAGCGACGAGAAACCCTCGTCTAATATAAAAGATAATAGATAATATTGAATAGATAAAAGATATTTTTTGGTTTTCACTCTATATCTATTCGTTATTCTCTATTATCTTTTATCTATTATCTAAACAAAAATCGCACCGAGTTATCATACTTGGTGCGATAATTTTTTAGGTTCTTTGTTAATAGTTGGGGTACGAAAAAAGAATTGTCATCCTGATCGTTAGCGAAGGATCTCCTTGCCAAGCCGTATGCTCTCTTGGAGATTCTTCGGTCGATTCACTCCCTCAGAATGACAACTCCAACAATTGAAACATAGCCTATTTTTATTTCTTATTTATGCTTTGCTTTAATCTCGGTTTTGCCGCCCATATACGGTCTTAAAGCCTCGGGTATCTTAACGCTGTAATACTCGCCATCAAAACAAAGATTATTCTCTAAAAATGCAATAAGCATACGCGGCGGTGCAACAACGGTATTATTAAGGGTATGCGCAAGATATTTTTTGCCACCCTCACCCTTAACTCGAATACCAAGACGACGTGCCTGGGCATCACCAAGGTTAGAACATGAGCAAACCTCAAAATATTTTTGTTGTTTGGGGCTCCAAGCCTCAACATCATAGGATTTTACCTTAAGGTCTGCAAGGTCACCTGTGCAGCATTCAAGGGTTCTAACAGGGATATCTAGGCTACGGAAAAGTTCAACAGAATAACTCCACATTTTATTAAACCAATCCATACTCTCCTCAGGCTTACAGATAACAATCATTTCCTGCTTTTCAAACTGATGGATACGGTAAATACCGCGCTCCTCGATACCATGAGCTCCCTTTTCCTTTCTAAAGCAAGGCGAATAACTTGTAAGTGTTAAAGGCAAGGTATCCTCCCCTGTAATAGTATCTATAAATTTACCTATCATAGAGTGCTCAGAGGTACCTATTAAATAAAGGTCCTCGCCCTCGATTTTATACATCATAGCATCCATTTCTTCAAAACTCATAACGCCGGTTACAACGTTACTACGAATCATAAATGGTGGTATGCAATAGGTAAAGCCTTTATCAATCATAAAGTCCCTTGCGTATGCAGTAACAGCCGAGTGAAGTCTTGCGATATCACCCATAAGATAGTAAAAACCCTCGCCCGCTACTCTACCTGCAGCCTCTTTGTCAATTCCATCAAAGAGTGCCATAATATCGGTGTGGTATGGAATCTCAAAATCGGGGTTGGATTTTTCGCCGAACTGCTCTACTTCGACATTTTCGCTATCATCCTTGCCAACAGGTACGCTATCGTCAACAATATTAGGAATTTTCATTTGAATCTCGCGAACGCGAACTTCAAGCTCATTTTCTTTTTCCTCAAGGGCTTTAAGCTCTGCAGCCTGCTCGTTTACAAGGCGCTTCATATCCTCTGCCTCATCACGTTTGCCCTGACCCATAAGCATACCAATTTGCTTACTTACTTTATTACGATTTGCGCGGAGCTCGTTTGCACGACTGTTAGTATCACGCTTTTCATTATAAAGTTCTATAATCTCATCCACCAAGGGAAGTTTAGAATCCTTAAATTTTTTCTTAATATTTTCCTTGACTAAGTCGGGATTTTCACAAATGAATTTAATATCAAGCATAAATGACTCTCCTGTTTTTTAAAAATCATCATTAAATATTTTATCACATATTTTTACCGATTTCAATAGGTATAATATATGATTATCAGAATAAAAACACTATTTCGTTGAGAAATTTGACTCTTTATGTTATAATTTAAGCAAACTACCGAAAAGGACGATAATATGGAATTCAGCAAAAAATTACAAGAACTTAGAAAACATAAGGGTCTAACACAGGAGCAACTTGCAAAAAGCCTTTATGTTTCTCGCACCGCGATATCAAAGTGGGAGTCTGGTAGAGGGTACCCAAGTATTGAATCACTAAAACAAATAGCAAAAACATTTGACATTACGGTTGATACGTTGTTGTCGGGTAGCGAACTGCTAAACGCCTTAGAGCAAGACGCTAAGAAAAAACGAAATGATTATCGAGATTTGGTTTTTGGGTTGCTTGATGTTTCCACCTTGATGCTTTTATTTCTACCTTTTTTTGCCCAAAGGGTCGACGGGGTAATTAACGAGGTTTCACTTTTATCTTTAGCGTTGGTTTCGCCCTATCTTAAAATCGTTTATTTATCTATAACAATTTTAACTGCTTTATTGGGAATACTAACCCTTGCCTTGCAAAAAATCGAAACTGCTTTTTGGGTGAATAATAAAAACAAACTTTCTGTTATATTAAATTCAGTTTGCGCCCTTGTATTCATTATTGGTTTGCAACCTTATGCCGCAGTTTTTGTGTTTATATTTTTAATAATAAAGATTTTGATGCTTATAAAAAACTAATGATACTAAACGTGTCGGCAATGTGACACCCCGTTTCTTGCGAATATCAAAGCCTCCTTATACAATGTGTTTATCACATTAAAGGAGGCTTTTTAAATTGAAAAGTAAAATTAAAAAAAGTTTTTGTTTTGCGGTGTTTTGGCTTATCTCTTTTGCGGTTTGGACGGTGCTTATCCGCCTGGTTGATGTTAGAGCAATAGGACCCAACGGCTCGGCGGTTGGCTTTGCTAGTCTTAATAAGTTGTTTCATAGTCTAACGGGAGTTCATATGACACTATATACCACTACAGACTGGCTCGGTTTGGTGCCTATAGCATTTTGCTTTGGGTTTGCTATGTTAGGTCTTATTCAGTGGGTTAAAAGAAAAAATATTCTAAAGGTGGATTATAGTATTCTATATCTCGGTGTGTTTTATATTGTCACCATAGCGGCGTATCTGCTTTTTGAGATGTATGCTATAAATTACAGACCCATCCTTATAAATGATTATCTAGAGGCATCCTACCCATCCTCCACCACTCTGCTTGTTTTATGCGTTATGCCCACCGCGATAATACAGTTTAATGAACGTATAAAAAACAATTTATTGAAGCAATGCATAAACTTTGCAATCATATCCTTTATAATTTTCATGGTTATAGGCAGACTTGTTTCGGGCGTACATTGGCTTTCGGATATTGTTGGCGGTGTGCTTCTTAGCGCAGGACTTGTGATGCTGTATTATTCGGTTTGCAAATTGACCGAGCATAAACATTAAGAAAACACGAGCAAGAATTGCCCATACATTGAATTTATGAATGATTTATGGTATAATCCATTTATTAAATGTTGCTGCCGCCATATCAGAATACGGGGTGGCTTGACAATCCATTGACGGTAAACCTTGCTTGCCGTAAAATGATGGACGGAGGTGAACCGATATGACGGATAAAAAAACATTCGGTTCGTTCATAAAAACCAAACGAACCGAGAAAAATTATTCACAAAAAGACTTGGCAGAAATGCTGTTTGTTACCGAAAGTGCGGTGAGTAAATGGGAACGTGGTGTATCATATCCCGACATTACTTTAATTTGTGATATTTGTCGTGTCCTTGACATAAGCGAACACGAACTGATTACCGCATCAACAGATACAAACACACGCAAGATTAAGCACGAAGCACGGAAGTTCCGCGTAATTCGTGGAACTTGGTTTTGGGTTCCAACAATATCATATGCAATTGCACTCTTAACTTGTTTTATTTGCAATCTTGCTGTAAACCACACTTTGTCTTGGTTCTTCATCGTGTTAACATCGCTTGTTTGTGCTTACTCATTCATCCCGACCTTTATATCCTTTTTTAAATCTAATAAATTACTTGTTTTTACTGTAACAAGTTTCTCTTCAATTTGTTTACTCTTATTCACCTGTGCGGTGTATACAGGCGGACTACATTGGCTTCCCGTGGCTTGCATCGGTACGCTGATGGGGTACATATTGGTTTTTGGAACAATCTTGCTATCCAAAACAAAACTCTCACGCTTTAAATTTGTTATAGCTTTTACGGCGGTTTTGGTGCTAACAATACTGCTTCTTTTGTGTGTTTATTGTTGGCAACCATTTATGCTTGGGTCGGCAATTCTCATAACAATTTATGCGTATATTCCTGTGATTTTCTGCACCGTGATTTGTATGTTTTCTTTTGACGGGTTTTTAAAGGCGGGAATTTGCACGGTTGTGGCATCTTGCGTTTATTACTGTATGGGGCATATAACAAATGCACTGTTTGGACTAAATGAAAACCATTATGAAGTGGATTTTAATAACTGGGCGGAGTGTGTTACAGGAAACATCCACTTGATTGTTATAACTTCAATGCTGTTTATCAGTGCCGTTTTGTTTGTAATCGGTTTTTTGAGAGTTCGAAAAAACAATAAACAACCTTAATAATTTGTACCAAAGCAGGTTTCCCTGCAAAGAAAACACCCGAAACCAAATAAGGTTTCGGGTGTTGTTGTAATCTCTGAAATAAAGTGATTATCTCTTTGAGAACTGAGGTGCGCGACGAGCGCCTTTAAGACCGTATTTCTTACGCTCTTTCATTCTTGGGTCACGAGTGAGTAGTCCAGCCTTTTTAAGAGTAGGACGAAGCTCCTCATCGAACTGAAGAAGTGCACGTGAAAGGCCGTGACGGATAGCGCCGGCTTGACCGGTAACACCGCCGCCTGCAACGCGGCAAACAATATCAAACTTACCCTCTGTTGCGGTAAGGTCCAACGGCTGACGAACGATTAACTTTAAGGTTTCTAAACCAAAGTAATCATCGATATCGCGGTCGTTGATAGTAATTTTACCGGTACCACTGTAAACGCGAACGCGAGCTACAGAGCTTTTTCTTCTACCGGTACCATAGAAATAAGGCTTTCCTTCAAACATGATTTACCTTCCCCCTTCTTAAAATTCCCAAACTTCTGGTTTTTGAGCAGCGTGCTTGTGTGCATCACCGCTGTAAACGCGAAGACGGGTCATAGCCTTGCGGCCGATAGTGGTGTCGGGAACCATGCCCTTAACAGCCAATGTCATAGCAAGCTCTGGACGGGTAGCCATAAGAGTTTTATACTGAGTCTCTTTAAGGCCGCCAACATAGCCTGTATGACGACGATAATATTTGTTTTCAAGTTTTTTGCCTGTGAGAACTGCTTTATCAGCATTGATGATGATTACGTGGTCGCCGCAATCAACGTGTGGTGTGAACTCGGGCTTAACCTTTCCTCTTAAAAGGTCTGCTGCTTTAACAGCAACGCGTCCGAGGGGTTTGCCGGCAGCATCGATAATGTACCACTTGCGTTGTACTTCAGCCGGTTTAGCCATAAAAGTAGACATAACATTTCCTCCAACATATTTTTTAAAGCCTAAGTATAATACCACAATAAAATTTGCTTGTCAACACTTTTTTGAAAGTTTTTTAATTTATAACTCTCAATCTCTTGTTTGCTCGTTTTTGCTCGTTTTTTCTCTTGTTTGCTCATTTATTATTTTTTAAAAATTTTGCATTTATTTCACCTTTTTTAAAAAAAGAGCCGATGTTTACCACCGACTCATTTATCAAATACTATTCATACACAACCTCGTTTTTAAGAGGTTTACCTGCAAAAAAGTCATCTAGGTTCTCTAGCGTTACTGCCGCGATTGCCTGAAGTGCCTCCTCGGTTAAAAACGCTTGATGCGAGGTTAATACTACATTGGGGTGACTTATTAAAAGTTTTAGGGTGTCATCCTTAATAATAGTGCCCGACTTATCCTCAAAAAACAAGTTGGTTTCTTCCTCGTACACATCCAAAGCCGCTCCACGTACCTTTTCGCTATTTAGTGCCTCTAAAAGAGCGGTGGTATCTATAAGTGCGCCTCTTGAAGTATTTATAACAAAAACGCCCTTTTTCATACTATCAAAAGCATTTTTATCCAAAATATGATAAGAACTATCTGTTAAGGGACAATGCAAGGAAATTATATCGCTCTTTGAAAAGACCTCCTCCAAAGAAACATAATTTATATCACTGCTCTTGTCGGGATATGGGTCGTAGGCGATAACTTTCATACCAAAGCCCTTGCAAATGTTAATAAACACCTTGCCGATAGTTCCCGTTCCAATAACACCAACCGTTTTGTTATATAAATCAACACCCATAAGCCCAATTATGCTAAAATTAAAATCACGGGTTCTAGTAACCGCCCTTGCAAGCTTACGGTTTACGGTGAGTAACAGTCCCATTGCGTGCTCTGCAACTGCATATGGCGAATAAAATGGAACTCTAACAACAGGTAATTTACCCTTTGCGGCTTTAAGGTCAACATTACTATAACCTGCCGAACGCATAGCAAGAATGCCTACCTCGTTTTCAATAAGTCGGTTAATTACATTAGCATTGATATCGTCATTAACAAAACCGCAAACGGCATCAAAGCCTTTTGTTATGCCTACGGTATGGCGATTGAGTTTTCCCTCAAAATATACTATTTCATATCTGTCATTGTTGTATTTATCAAACCACTCTTTATCGTATGGCTTAGTATCAAAAAATGCAATTCGTTTCATAAAATCTACCTTTACTGTTTTTTAATATAGTTTTTGCAAAAAAAGTAATATTATTATATATCAAAAAAACAATAAAGTCTATAAAAAAATACCTTGGTGCCTTAATCACCAAGGTATTTTAAAAATTTAATTATTTTGTTGAAGTTGCAGGGCCCTCGCCTGTAGATGGGCCAACCGCAAAGTTAACTGCTTTATCTCCGTCATTATCAGAGCCAAACTCATAGTCCTTGCCGGGAAGGATAGCGTTAAGCACAATACCCAAGATAGAAGCAACTGCCAAAGCAGAGAGTGTGATGGTAACACTGCCAATGCTAAGGGTAACGCCTGCGGTAAGACCGAGGGCAGAAACCAAAATGATAGCTGCTGTGATAAGGTTACGGCTCTTTGTGAAGTCAACCTTGTTTTCAACAACGTTACGAACACCAATAGCCGAAATCATACCATAAAGAACAAAGGAAATACCGCCTATAACCGCAGTAGGAATAAGGTGGATAAGCGCAGCAAATTTAGGACAGAAGGATAAAACAACTGCAATGTATGCGGCGATTCTGATAACCTTGGGATCATAAACCTTTGAAAGTGCTAAAACACCGGTGTTCTCGCCATAGGTTGTGTTAGCAGGACCACCAAAGAGTGAAGCCATTGTGGTTGCAAGACCATCACCAATAAGTGTGCGATGAAGGCCTGGCTTTGCAATAAAGTTGTTACCTGTGGTAGAGCCGATAGCAGAAATATCGCCGATATGCTCCATCATAGTAGCAAGTGCGATAGGAGTAATTGCAACGATAGAACTGATTATCAATGAACCATTTGCCCAATCAATACCACCAAAAACAGTTTTCTCCCAATAAACAGGAAGACCAATCCATTTAGCATTTATAAACTCGTTAAGTGCTGCAACATCAAAAAGTTGAAGCTTAGCATTACCGCCAAGAGCAATAACCTGAGCGCCGCCATCTAGTGTGATGGTTTGACCCCAAACAACTGCAAGAATTGCAGCAATAGCGCAAGAACCTAAAACGCCAATCAATATAGGAATGATTTTTGCCATTCCCTTGCCCCAAATGTTAAACACAATAATGATTGCAAGAGCAATAACTGCTATAAGCCAGTTTGCATTACAGTTATTAACTGCAGAACCTGCAAGACCAAGACCGATTGCGATAATGATAGGACCTGTTACAACAGGCGGGAAGAACTTCATAACTCGGTTAATGCCAACAAGCTTAATAAGTGCGGCAAGTACTAAATAAACAAGACCTGCTGAAGCAACACCAAGACAAGCATAAGGCAAAAGCTGAGCAGATGTCATATTCTCATAACCCTTTGTGCCTGCAAGACCTGTGATTGCGGCATAACCACCAAGAAAAGCAAAGGAAGAACCTAAGAAGGCAGGAACCTTGCCCTTGGTAATAAGGTGGAACAATAATGTACCCAAACCTGCCATTAAAAGAGTTGTTGCAACGTCAAGACCTGTGAGCAGCGGAACCAATACAGTTGCACCAAACATTGCAAATAAGTGTTGGAAACCTAAAATAAGCATTTTAGGGATACCCAACTGCCTAGCATCTGTGATACCGGCATCGCCAATGACAATTTTTTCTTTACTCATAATTTTTCACACTCCGTTATTTTGTTGTGTTTTAAATCGCCTTTACTATTATGGCACAATTTATTGTGTTTGTAAAGCCTTTTTTGACAAAAAACATCAACATTTGCATTTATTTTTTATAATTATTTGCCAATTTTTTCTTGTAATCGACCTGTTTTTATTGTATAATATTTAAAAGGTTTTACCTTTATTATCCCAAGGAGTGATTTTATGCCAACTAATTCAACCTTTAAACTACAGTCTAAGCGTAAAAATTTGTTTTTGCGTTTATCAAAAGGTCATTTTGCAACAAGCCATAGCCATATCAATTATTATATAGACGTTACAACACAAAAAACCCGTCTTTCTGAGGCTAAAGCAGTTGCTGAGGAGCTTTTAGGCTATTATCGTTCAAACACTATTGTTGATACCATTCTTTGCCTTGACGGTACAGAGGTAATCGGCACCTGTCTTGCAGAAGAACTCACAAAAGCGGATTTTGTTAATATGAATGCTCACCAAACCATTTATGTTGTTAAGCCAGAGCATACAACAGGCAGTCAGCTTTTGTTCCGCGATAACACAATACCTATGATTTCCAGCAAACACGTTTTGATTCTTGCAGCCTCGGTAACAACAGGCTACACTGCACAAGCGGCGGTTGAGGCAATCAACTATTACGGCGGTCATGTTAGCGGTATTGCTTCCTTATTTGCTACAGTTGATAATTGTGCCGGTCACACCGTTAATGCAGCCTTTGATTTAAAAGATTTGCCCGATTATGCAAGTTATCCATCACACGAATGCCCACTTTGTAAAGAGGGTAAAAAGATTGACGCATTAGTTAACAGCTACGGATTCTCCAAACTTTAAGCAAATATTAAACGGGAGATGCTTTTAAAAAAGCATCTCCCGTTTTTTGTTTTAGTTTGTCCAAAGTGATGTATCTGTAAGGGTAACTGCCGAAAGATAATCATCTATAAAAATAAATTTCAAAGCGTATTTATCTACTAAATAGGTAAGGCACTCAGCGCTATCGGGAATAACAGGTAAGAAAAACGCATCGGTTTGTTTTGCTTTTTCTAATGTGTAATCCTCGCTTGATATTGCTGTTATAACATCCTCGGTATCATAGACACCTCCAAGCGAAAAATCATAAGCGTACTCCCTTGCGATAATAACCGAAACGCCCGAACTCTCATTCGCTTTTTCGTAACAAAACATCATGCTTCCGCCATCCAGCCATACGGTTTTCTCACCCTCGGAAACAACCAAATCTTCTATTTCGCTACCACTTTCAATATGGCTTTTAAACTCTTTTTTTACCTTTTCAACCTCTGCGCCAACCTTGAACGGAAGCTCGGGAATCTCGCCCTTTTCAGCATAAGCCAAAACATCCATAGAATGTTCAAGCGGCTTTACCGAGGTAACCTTTTCTATATCCTTATCTTCTGAACTTGCACAAGCAGTAAAGCAAACTGCAAGAGCCAAGCAGAGTGCTAAAACTAATATCTTTTTAATCTTCATAAAACTGCCTCCCAAAAAATTATGACAAAAGCTGATATGCGGGTGGGTCGGTTTGGTTTTCAAGCTCGGTGAAGAAGTATGCGTTGAAAATAGCCTTTAAAAGTCCACCGCTATAGGTACCATACCTACCATGCTCAATAATAACCGCAACGGCAATTTCGGGGTTGTCGTAAGGGGCAAAGGCGATAAATACGGTATGGTCGCCGCCCCTTGTTGTTTGTGCGGTACCCGTTTTACCGCCAACGGTTATAGGATAATCTTTAAATATTGCGCTACCTGTACCATCCTCGGTAACCGAAAGCATACCCTTTTTAACCGAATCTATAACCGATTCATCAAGCTTTACCTTATCCACAACCTGTGCTTTATTTTGCTTTATAATCTTATCCTGATTATAGCTCATAACCTTGTCTATAAGGGTTGTTTTATAGCGAACACCCGAGTTTGCAATGGTAGCAGTATAGGTGGCAAGCTGCAAAGGAGTAAATGCGTTATCCGACTGACCGATAGCCGCGGCTATTGTATAGCCATCATACCATTCGGCTCTGCTATTAGGACCTGCAAGTGTACCCTTACTCTCGGTCACCTCTACTCCCGTTTTAACACCAAGACCAAAGCTCTGGCAATAGCTATTCATCTTTTTAATACCAAGGCGTCTGCCCGATTCAAAAAAGTAATAGTTGCAGGATTTTGAAAGGGCTGTGAGGAGTGATATACCACCATGCACGTGCATACAGTGGGGTTGGTAATCATCATAATAGCGGTAGGTACCAACACAGGTTATAACCTCGCTCGACGTTATGACATTCTCCTGCAGTGCGGCACAAGCAACCGCCGGTTTAAAGGTTGAACCGGGCGGATAAACGCCGTTAAACGCTCTATCAAACATTGGAGAAAATTTATTGTTTTTTATCGAATCGTAATCATTTTCCAACTGGTCATAGGTGTATGTTGGGCAGTTAACCGATGCCAAAACGCCACCCGTTTTAATATTAAGGGCAACCGCCGCGCCTGCGTTAACATAAATACCATCAGAATTCAGTTTGCTGATTGTGCTTATAAGTGCATTTTGAGCCGAAATTTGAACATTTTTATCTATAGTAAGTCTAACAGTGTTACCCGCAACAGGCTCCTTTGTTATCTCTGTATCTAAAATTTTGCCCTTGGAATTGATGCGATAGGTTATTATTCCATCCTCGCCACGCAGTTCATCCTCACAGGCAAGTTCTATTCCGCTTTTGCCAACCTTATCGTTATAGGAATAACCTTTTTCCTTAAGCTCATCCCAATCCTCTGCGTAAATTGGGCCAACCGTTCCTATAATATGCGGTGCAACCGAATCGCTATCATACTCGCGGAAGGATGCAACCTCTATACCCACTCCGTTTTCGGCATAATAGGAGTCCTCTGATATTTCTATCATAATCTTGCTATCTACATCCTCCGCAAAGGTAAAGGGTGCCGAAACCGAAAATCCCGCTCTTTCCATAGTGTATCTAACGCCCATTATCACACGTTGCTCTTTAAGGTCTCTATCCTCCAAATTATAACGCTTAACAAGTGCGTCAAAGCAGTTTTTTGCCGTTGCATAATGTGCGAGTTCAAGCATATTAAGCATACGCTTTATAGCGTTTTCGGAGTCCTTAGCAAATCCATAAGGCGCTGAGGAATCAAGTGGTAAATCATCCTCAAAGGGATGGCCATCAAGCATAATTATAAGAGATTTTATAACATCATTGATTGTAGCCTTGCTTATGTTTGCATAGTTAAAAACTATGTTATATCCCTCTCGATTGGTGGCAATAGGACGCCCGTAATAATCTAATATTTCGCCCCTAGCCGCCTTTATGGGAGCGGTGATTGTTGAAATGCCCGATGCTTGAGCCACATATCTTTCAGAGTCTAAAACCTGAAGCTGAAACGCTCTGCCGAAAAACAAAAGCATACATAGTATAACGCTAACCGTCATAATAATTATACGGCGTTTATCACGCTTTTTTGCCTTAACCTGTTCCTGATGCTTTTTGCCTTTAGCCGACATCCAATCACCTCCCTTTTTTAATTACGACTGTTGTACTAAATATTTTTTACAAAGTTTTTTAAATCCAATAAAAAACGGAATTACAAATAATGCTGTATATATAGCCGATGGAATTTCATATTTAAACAAAATTTTAATTGCCGATTCATCACCCGCAAGCAGTGTTAAAAAGAACCACCGAGCAAGAAAAAATAAAAACGAACCCACCAAGCCTGCCAAAATCATTGATTTGATATTTCGGTTTAACAAAAATCTAAAAACCAAACCAAAACCTGCGCCTATAACAATAAACGCCAAGGTGTTAAAACAAGCCGAACCGCTTTGGAATGTATCAAGCGCTATTCCGCAAATAAGACCTGTTACAAAGCCTGTCCACTCGCGAAGGAGTGCCGCTACCACCATAACGGCGGGTAGCAAAAGCAAGGGATAGGCATTTCCAATTTTTATAGTGAGCCCAGGTATTCTTTGAAAAAAGCAAAGAAAAAAACATAAAAAGCCCAATATATAATAAAGATGCGAGTGATATTTTTCGATATAATTTATCATACTTTATCTCCCCGACGAATCGCCCTGACCCGAGAAGTATGTTATAACCATCATATCTCGAAGTTCCCCAAAATCTACCGCAGGGGTTATTTGTGCGTATAAAGAGGTGTTATAACTATCATTATGGATACTGTCTACCGTACCGATAACAAGCCCCTCGGGGAAAATACCTCCGCCCGAAGTCACGATATAATCCCCCGATGCCACACCCGAGCTACGCAAAAGATTATTCATTCGGGTTTTGCCACTCTCTGCCAAGGTAAGCTCACCGCTTATAATTCCCGCATCTCGAGTGCGCCTATCCATAGCACCGCAATTCATACCGCTATCTAAAATGGTCATAACCTTACTGAATGATGGGTTGACCTCCGATATGTAGCCAACCAATCCCGACTCGGTAATAACTGGGTCGTGAAGCTTGATGCCATTAAGACTGCCCTTGTTAATCACAAAAGAGCCATACGGGTCATCCTCGTTTCGCGAGATAAGCATAGCCGCCTCCATAGTATAATCGCTATGCTGTTCTTTGATGCCGTAATACTTTTCATACATCTCGTTTTCTTGTTTTGCTTTTTCGTAATCCATAAGGTCAGAGGTTAGTTTATCTACCTCGGCTTTTAGCGACGCGTTTTCGTGCATCAGTTGACCGTTAGCCTCAAATCTACCAAAAAAATCAGAAAACCAATTACTACAATTTGCAATGATATTTTGCACCGAAGCGGTTACTCCGCCAACAACAGAGTTTTGGGCAGAAAGTGAACTGCCAAGCACCCAAGAAAAAAACGCCAAAGCAATGACACATGCCGTTACCGCTAACATAATTTTAAATTTTCTGCTTCTGAAGAAAAAGCGCACAGCATTTCACTCCCTAAAACTATCTGTATTTTTTAAGTCTTCTATAAGAATCATCTGCAAAGTCAATCTTTTCTAATTCCTTTGCGGTTCCAATAACAACGCAATCCATTGGATTTTCGGCAACAAAAACGGGTATTCCTGTTTCTTCTGCCATAAGCATATCCAAGCCCCTTAACAAAGCGCCGCCACCCGTTAGGGTTATGCCTCTGTCAATAATATCTGCCGAGAGCTCAGGCGGTGTTTTTTCAAGGGTAAGGCGAACTGCATCAATAATCTGAGATACCGTATCAGCCATAGCCTCGCGCACCTCTGATGCCGAAATTACAATGCTTTTGGGAAGTCCGTCAACAAGGTTTCTACCCTTGATTTCCATGCATCCCTCTTCCTCATACGGCTTTGCAGAACCAATTTCTATCTTTATCTGCTCGGCGGTACGCTCACCGATAAGCATATTATGCATTTTTCTAATATAGTTGATTATAGCTTCGTCAAGCTTATCGCCCGCAACCCTTACCGACTGAGCTGTAACAATATCACCAAGGGATAAAACCGCAACCTCACTTGTACCGCCACCTATATCAACAACCATACAGCCTGTAGAATCGTCAACAGGAAGACCTGCGCCGATAGCCGCCGCCTTTGGCTCTTGAATAAGGCGAACATTAGCTGCGCTAACACCCGCTTGAATAGCGGCATCGTGAACCGCTCTGCTTTCAACCTCAGTAACACCTGCGGGAACGCAAATCATAACGCGCACACGGGTAAAAATGGAACCGTGAAGCGC
>JAZNIK010000060.1:0-15781 GCA_045577495.1 Acutalibacteraceae bacterium | reverse complement strand
CCCATACCTGCGGTAATAAATACCATATCTGCCTCACGGATAGCGGCAGTAATCTCATCGCGAGATTCCTCTGCTGCTGCACGACCACGCTCGGGGTCTGCGCCTGCACCCTGACCCTTAGTTGCGCGCTCACCGATTTGGATTTTTTGGTCTGCCTTAGAGAGATAAAGTGCAGCGCGGTCTGTGTTGATTGCAATAAACTCAACACCCTTTACACCGGCTTCAACCATTCGGTTGATAGCGTTTCCGCCACCGCCACCTACGCCGATAACCTTAATCTGAACAACATCCTCAACTAATTCATTTGATACGTCAAATGCCACTTTTTATCATCCTTCCAATTTATCTTTAACAAAAATAGATAACATAACTACACATTTACCATAATAACACGCTTTTTAAAAAATTTCAACACTTTTATTCGATTTTTTTTAAAAAAATGCAGTTTTTTTAAGCTTTTTACTTCTGTGTGAATATTCCTTTTGGATTTTCGACTGTCCAATAGGATAAATCTATTGTTCCCTTGTTATTTTTATCAATTTTAAGCAACATTTCTGCCAAATGAGATATTTTACACTCAATATTTCCCGACGAGCCAAACTCAACACTTATTCTGCCATTATCAACATTTAAAAATATATCCAAACCATCACTAACATCTATCATACTCAAATTCAATTTCTTGCTTTTAGATACCGTTTTGATTTTTTCTATAAGTTCATTTTTTTCTTCCTTTTCAAACACCAACACTTCTCCAACCGAGGTCTTTTTGGCGCCTGAACCAATTACTTGCAAAATATTATCGGGTTTATTTTTTGAAATCTGTAACAACTTGTTATTATCATCACAAACTAAAAAGTCATCACCCGTTTTATAACAAATCGAAGCCTCGCCCGATTTGACAACCAACACAATCCTTGAGGGAAAATCTCTTTTTATCTCAACACTTGAAATATAGGGCAATTTTTTTGTGATACTTTCATTTGCCGAGCCACCGCAAAGCCACAAATTTTGACCCGTTTTTATTCCCGAAGCAGCAATTATTTCTTTTGTTGTGTATTTTGTTTTGCCCTCTACCACAATAGCCTTAACAGGAAAAAAGACGGTTACACTTAAAACAGAAACCGTTAAAACTACCGCTATCAAAAACAAAACAAAAACGCGCTTTAGCATTGCTTTACGCTCCTTGCGTTTTTGCTCTAATCTACGGTTTTTTATAGTTTCTTTACGCGCTTCATATTCTGCTTGTTCCCTGCTAACGCTCACTTTTAACACCTCTTTATTATTGCTCCAACAGAGGATAAATTATCCTCTAATTTTTCATATCCTCGGTCAATATGACCTATTTTTCTAATCTCGGTTGTGCCTTGCGCCGCCAATGCCGCCACAACAAGTGCAGCACCGCCTCTAAGGTCGGTACATTCAACAACTGCACCCGAAAGGCTCCGCACTCCCTCAATAACAGCAACCCGACCTGTTGTATATATATGAGCACCAAGTCGTTTAAGCTCATCTACAACCTTAAATCTATTTTCAAATATATTTTCAACAAACATAGAAGAACCATCCGCCACTGTCAACATTGCCATAAGCGGTGAACCTGCATCGGTTGGAAAACCCGGATGCGGCATTGTTCTTATAACGGGTACCCTTTTTAACCTTACCGGTGCAATCAAAGATACCTCTCGATTACTTACATTAAGCTCACAACCGGCACTCTTTAGAACCGACATAATTGGCAACAAGTGTGCGGGAATTGCATTTTTTAATGTAATACTACCGCCTGTAACCGCCGCCGCCGCCAAATAGGTTGCCGCCTCTATTCTATCGGGAATAACGGTATGCTCTGCACCGTGAAGTTCTGAAACACCTATAATTTCTATGGTATCAGAGCCTGCACCTTGAATTAAGGCACCCGCACCATTTAAAAAATCAGCCAAATCGCTGATTTCGGGTTCCCTTGCCGCGTTATGTATTTTGGTAACACCCTTAGCGGTAACAGCCGCAAGAATTATATTTTCGGTTGCGCCAACACTTGGAAATGCAAGTGTAATTTCACTCCCTTTAAGCCCGTTTTTACATCGGCAATCCAAAAAACCATGGTTTTCATCAATCTCAAGCCCCAACTCACTAAGAGCGGATAAATGCAAATCTATAGGTCTTGGGCCTAACTCACAACCACCAGGACTACTCAAAACAGCCCTTTTCATACGCGCCGCTATGGCGCCTAAAAACATAATTGATGAGCGCATTTCACGCATTAAATCATCAGGAACATCAAACATATCAAGCGTGGTTGCATCAACAATGACGGTATAATCTTCTCGTTTTATTTTTGCCCCTAAATGCTCTAAAATTCTTATTGATGCATCGACATCTGAAAGAACAGGACAGTTATGTATAACACTTATGCCTCTACAAAGAGCAGTTCCCGCCAAAATTGGAAGCACACTATTTTTTGCTCCGTGAAGTCTTACTGAGCCGTTAAGTTTTTTCCCGCCTGTTATTGCAATGCAAGACATTATTTAAACGCACCTTTCTGAATAAAATACCTTTATATTTTATTCTATGCGGTGCCTTAATTTTGGTGTTTTAATGCGTGGTATAAAGACGCATAATTTCATCATATATGCGTTTACACGCATCGGGAATAGAAACAGCCTGTGCTTTGCTACCCATTTGCTCTAAACGATTATTATTAAAAATAAGATGCTCAACCTCTCTGATTAAGCGTTTTCCCGTAAGGTCTTTTTCTTCAATAACCTCTGCCGCACCAACATTTTTAAGCGACATTGCATTATGATATTGATGATTTTCGGCAACATAAGGTGATGGAACTAAAATCGAGGGCTTACCACAAACTGCAAGTTCGCTTAAGGTAATTGCACCCGCCCTTGCAATAACCAAATCTGCCGCCGCCATACACTCGCCCATATTATCAATATAATCCTTGATAATCACATTAGATGCCGCTAAATCAACGCCTTTATTTTTAAGTTCAGTAACAAAAGCATTGTAACCGCTTTTTCCCGTTGCATGCATAAAAACGATGTCATTATCCTTCCACTTTGTTGCGATAAGTTCAATAATCGCTTTATTAAGTGGGGCCGCACCCAAACTACCGCCCGAAGAAAGCAAAACAGGTTTATCGGATAATTCCAATGCTTTTTTAGACAGTTCTTTTGTTAGGTACGAAAACTCCTCCCTAACGGGATTGCCTGTGATTACGGGGAGTTTTTCAAGCTTCATTTTATTTTTTGCTTCTACCATGGCAAGCATTACGGTATCAACCATTGATACAAGCATCTTTGTTGTAACGCCAGGATAAGCGTTTTGCTCGTGGATTGCGGTTTTTATCTTTAATTTAGCAGCGGTTCTTAAAACAGGACCGCTAACATAACCGCCTGTACCAACAACAACGTCGGGTTTTAGTTCGGTTAAAAGCTTTTTAGAGCGTATTGAAGATGTTACAGCCTTTTCTACCGCACTTATATTTCTTGCGATATTTTTAAACGAGATTTTCCTTTGAAAACCCGCAACATCAATACCATAAAAGTCAAAGCCTGCATTTTTAACAAGCCTCTCCTCCATACCGCCTTTTTTTCCAATATAACTTATCTTCGCATCGGGATGTTTTTTAACAATATACTGCGCTACTGCCAAGGCAGGATTGATATGCCCTGCAGTGCCACCGCCTGCAAATAAAATATGCATATTTTTCATCCTTTCGAAGTTTATTTCTTTTCTAGATTACTACTGCGCGAAATGGAAAGCACAACTCCCATTTGGGCAAGTAAAAGTATCAACGCCGTTCCACCGTAGCTAAAAAACGGCAAACTAATTCCCGTATTTGGTATTGTATTAGTAACAACTAAAATATTGAGTATTGCTTGCAGACCAACCTGAAAGGTAAGGCCAACCGCCATTAAAGAACCAAACTTATCGGGCGCACGCATTGCAATAATGAAACCACGCCATACCAACGCGCAGAACAAAATAATAATTATCATAGCGCCGATTAGTCCTAGTTCTTCGCAAACTATTGCAAATATAAAATCATTATGAGGTTCGGGAACCCATAAATATTTTTGTCTTGAAAGTCCAAAGCCTCGACCAAGTATACCGCCCGAACCAATAGCCAAAAGAGACTGAATTGTTTGATAGCCCTTGCCTGTTGCATCTGCCCAAGGGTCTAACCAATATTTAAATCTATCAGAGCCGTAGCCAACAACACCTGTGCCTATGAGCAAAGCAACACCGCCAACGCCGATTCCGGCGCCAATGCCCATATATCTGCCCTTTAAACCGCCAACTATCATAAGACAAGCGCCAATACCAAAAATCAAAATAGTGGCAGAAAGGTGAGTTTCCACAACAACAAGCGCACAAATGAAGCCTAATAAACCACCCAAAGTAAACACGCTGAATTTTGCAGTTTGCATTGCCTTATAGTTTGATGCAATCAGGTGAGAAAATAAAAGCACAATGGCAAACTTAGCAATTTCGGATGGTTGAAAATTTATAGGTCCAATTACTAGCCAACGCTTTTGTGTTGCACCGGGTACCATTGGTGGTAGTATCAACAAAATAATAAGCAAAATTGAAGATACGATATAAATTATCCAAGCGAATCTACGGTAAATATGATAATTGATTTTTGAAACAAAAAGCATAATTACAAATCCGGCAGCCGCAAAACAAAACTGTCTTAAAATAAAGTGATAACTGTTACCCATATACGCAAGTGCGTAAGCATAGCTTGCCGAAAAAAGCATAAGAAGACCCGAGGTAAGTAGAATGCAAACCAATGCAAAAAAGCTAATATCCATTTTTCCTTTTTGAAAAAGTCCGCCATAGCCTTGCTTTTTTGCTGATTTAGTTCTACTCTTTTCCACCCAAGTCTTCCTTCTTTCTTAATATAATATTAAATTACCAACCAAATACCACAGGCATAATTGCAAGTAAGCAACCAATCAAGGTTACTACTGAAAAAACAAATACGATTTTTTCTTCATCCCATCCACACATTTCAAAATGATGGTGTATGGGAGTCATTTTAAAAATTCTCTTTTTTGTCTTTTTAAAATAGGCTACCTGAATTACAACAGATAACGCCTCGCACAGATAAACAATTCCTGCAAAAATTAAAAGTATAGGTTTTCCGATGGCGAATGACAAGCCAACTACCAAGCCACCCAAAAGCATTGAGCCTGTATCACCCATAAACACCTTTGCGGGATGGGCATTCCACATAACAAAGCCAATACAAGCGCCTGCACCTGCTGCGGCTAAAAGATTTGCGCCCATAAAACCGCCAATACCCGACAAAACCATAAATGCACAACAAACAACCAATGTAACAGATGATGCTAAACCATCAATCCCATCTGTCAGGTTTACGGCATTTGTAAAGCCATAAACAAAAAACAATGCTATTGGCCAAAAGATAACGCCCACACCCGAAATGATATTAACATCACCAATAAAAGGAATATATGTTGTTGTCATTCCACTGAACAGCAAAATAATTAAATAAACTGCCGAAACAATTAGTTGAGCAAATGTTTTTTGGCGGGCGGTAAGCCCTAAATTACGCTTTTTAACAACCTTTATATAATCATCAACATAACCAATAGCGCCCATAGCGATTGCCAAGCCAAGACCCGCCAACCAATGCACAGTTTTAAACGAAGATGATAATTCCATTTTCAAGCGGTCACCAGTAATTAACGAAAAAGCGATGCCGAGTAAAACAGCGGCAAGTAGACCTGCAATAATCATTATGCCACCCATTGTTGGAGTGCCGCTTTTAGACTCATGCCATTTTGGACCCTCATCCCTGATAGTTTGACCGAATTTAAGTTTTCTTAAAAACGGAATAACCACAAATCCTAGCATAAAAACCGTTATAAAGCCAATTATAGCGGCAATAACAGAAACAAAACCAACCATTTTTTCATTCCCCAATCATAAACAAAAATCGGATTGCTTAATATTTTGCAAGTGCTTCGGCAATAACCTCGCGCTCATCTAAATGAATGGTATCGTGACCAATAATTTGATAAGTTTCGTGGCCCTTGCCTGCTAATACTATTATATCACCGCTTTTTGCATTTGCAACAGCAAAATGTATAGCCTCTATCCTATTTTCAATAACCTTATACGGAGTAGCAATATCCTTCATTCCCTCTAAAATATCATCAATTATTTTTGAAGGCTGTTCTGTTCTGGGATTATCACTTGTAACAATAACAAAATCCGAAAGTCGAGCGGCAATAGCGCCCATCTTAGGACGCTTTGTGGTATCTCTGTCACCACCGCAGCCAAATAAAACTACCAATCTGTTTTTGGGACACTGTTTAAAGGTATTTAAAATATTTTGAAGTCCATCAGGGGTATGTGCATAATCAATTATTATTGTAAAATCTCTATCACATGGCACAACTTCTGCTCTACCCTTTACGCCCTTAAGCTGTGAGAGCGCATCACTTATCTCATTAAGAGGTAAGCCTAACTCTTTGGTGCATACCGCCGCCGCAAGAGAATTATATACAGAAAATTTACCCGCAGTATTAAGACGCATTCTACCGATTATTCCATAACCTACCATTTCATAATCGACGCCATCGGGCTTATAAACTATATTTTTTGCAGAAAATGTGCTTTCATCACTTAATACCGAGTATGTTGATACCTTGCAAGGACATTTTTCTGCAAGAACCTTTCCGTACTCATCATCAATGTTGATAACCGCTAATTTTGAGGCATTAAATAATTTTGCCTTTGCCTCAAAATAATTCTCCATACTGCCGTGATAATCTAAATGGTCTTGTGTGAGGTTTGTAAAAATTGCCGCAGAGAAGGTTATTCCCTCTACTCTGCGTTGGTCTAATGAGTGAGAAGAGACCTCCATAACCGCGTATTTACAATTTGCATCTACCATTTTTGCGAAAAGTGAATAAAGCTCAAAAACACCTGGAGTAGTATTTTTAGCAGGTAAAATCTCATCGCCTACCATATTTTGAATTGTTCCGATAAGACCAGTTTTATTACCTACATATTCTAAAATGTTTTTAAGCATATAACATACAGATGTTTTACCGTTAGTACCGGTAACACCAATAATTTTTAGCTTATTTTGAGGATTATCAAACCAATTACCACAAATCTCCGCCAAAGCGGCATGAGTATCGGCTAAAACGATTTGATTGTCTAAGCCCAAATCTCGCTCACAAACGATAATTTCAGCACCGTTTTCCAAGGCTTGTTTTGCATAATTATGCCCATCAGAAACAGGACCCTTTACGCATACAAAAAGGCTACCCTTTTGAACCTTGCGAGAATCATCTGTGATGTTTAAAATTTCTGTTTTAGCAAATTGCTCGGGACAATTTTTTAAAAGTTTGCTAAGTTTCATAACGCTAATAATACCTTTCCGGGTTAAATATCCTATACACTACAAAGAAGATTATAAACTGTTATTAACCGCCTATATCTCCTGTTTCATTACTTCTGAAATGAACCTCAATAACGGTGCCCTTTTCCACCTCTGTTTCGGGGACAATACTTTGTTGATACGAAACAACCGCTTTGTTTGAATTTATATTACCCTTAAAGGAAACATTGAGTCCATACTGCGAAGCCAATGTATTAACTTGAGATAGTGAAAATCCAATAAATGACGGCACCTTAACCTTTTCATTTTGAGCCTTTTCATCTGTGTATATCAAAACAACTCCATCAGAGTAAACCTTATTTCCACCTGCGGGAAGTTGTTTTACGACCTTATCCTTATCACCTATAACCTTACAGGTGAGTCCCTGCTCTGCAATAGCGGCTTTTGCCTCGCTAACGCTTTTGCCAACAACATTTGGAACCGATTTTGAAAGATTTTTAATTTCATCCTCAGAATACTGAGGTTCATATCCCAAATATGGCAAAATCTCTGAAAGAATTTGACCACCTGGTGGCGCCGAAATTAAACCGCCATAGTAGTTGGCTCCCTTTGGTTCATCGAGTATAAACAGCATTGCTATTTCTGGATTATCCATAGGCGCTACACCACAGAAAGATGCAACATAAAGTCGGCTTTGACCTGTTTCCAACATTTCGGAAACCTTTTGAGATGTACCTGTTTTTCCACCTACGCGATAGCCCGGAACATAAGCATTTTGACCGCCACCGCCATCAACAACAGCTTCCATAAGCTCACAAACAATTTTAGATGTTTCTTTGGAAATTACTTGACGCTTTTTAACCGTCTCGTTTGAATTAACAATATTATTATCTGCATCTATTATTTTATCAACAACATGAGGTTGAACCAATGTTCCGCCATTAACAACAGCGCAAACTGCGGTTAAAAGCTGAATTGGTGTAACCTTAAAGGTTTGACCGAAGGAGGTTGATGCAAGTTCAGTTGGTCCCATATTTTCTTCACTATGGTACTGTGAAGATGCCTCACCAACCAAGTCAATACCTGTTTTTTCGGTAAAGCCAAAAGCCTTGAAATATTTTGAAAATGTATGTGCACCAATTGACTGACCAAGTGATATAAAAAATGGGTTGCAAGAGTTTTGCGTTGCTTGAGTTAAGTTCTGTGTGCCGTGGCCTATACGCTTATGACAAGAATATCTTTGACCCGCTATAACTATATATCCGGGGCAGTTGCAGGATGTGTTTTTAGTTGCAAAGCCCTCCTCTATTCCTATTGCAGCGGTAATCACCTTAAATACAGAACCCGGCTCATAAGTATCAGAAATCAGTTTGTTTCTCCATTGGCGATTTCTGAGTTCTGCTAGTTTTGCAGTTCTCTCCTCACCCTCTAACTCATCAACAATCTCTTGGTCGGTTTTGCTTAATTCAAAGGGCTTATTACAATCAAAATCGCCCTTTGTTGCCATAGCAAGTACCGCGCCCGTGTTGACATTCATTATAAGACAAGCGCCGCGCTCGGCAACCTTATTGTTTGCAATAGCGGTTTCTAGATGCTTTTCTGCCACATACTGAATATATGAATCAATAGTTAAAACAAGTGAATTACCAGGCTCGGCATCTACAACCTTTTCATAACTAAAGGGCATATCGGCACCCTGCGCATTTTTTGCCGCTACTACCCTACCCGGAACACCTGTTAATTCTTCCTCGTAGGTTAGTTCCAATCCCGAAAGACCTTGGTTATCATCACCTACGAAGCCCAAAACAGATGCCGCTATATTCTCAGAATAATATCTTGTTGTTGCCTCATCTATGCCAATATAATTAGCGATTTTCAAATCGGAATTATCTTTAATAAATTTTCTTACCTTATCAGCATCATCTTGACTGACTTTTTTCTTGATTTCAACATAATATCTCGAGGTTTTTTCAAGCTTGGAAATAATATCTTCCTTTTGTAAATCAAGTATTTCTGCCAAATTTTCAGAAATTACTGTTTTTACCTTTTCAAGCTCGGCTCCCTTTAGCTTAGACAAGTCATTCGGGGTTACATAAATTGTCCAAACTGTTGCGCTTTTTGCCAAAACGGTCATATTGGTATCGTAAATATTACCTCTTTCTGCCGCAATATAGGCATCGTGAAGCTGTTGTGCAGAAGCCTTGCTTTGATATTCCTGTCCGTGAATAACCATAATATCAATAAGCCTTACTGTTGTAACGCTAACAGTAGCAAATATCATAACTACCATAATAATTACAATTCTTTTCCACATTTGTTTGCTGGGTCTTATCGATGCCAAAGCCATTCACCTCACGAAATACAAAAATTTTAAATTCTTTAAAACCACCAAAACGAGAGTTAAAAAATTTAACTCCCGCCGGTATCATTTTAAATTATGTTTTAAGTTTATCAATTATTCTCGGCTGTGAGTATCTTATCCCCCACTACCGCTTTATCCTCTTGGTTTGTACGGATATAAACTATTTGAGTTTTATCCATTTTTTTCATTCCTAAATCCTTTGCCGCATTTTCAAGATTAGTATAATTTATTTTTTGCTCCATCTCGAAGGTAGCCGCAGCAAGTTTGCTATCCGCAAGGCTTATTTGCTTATTTATCTTAGCGATATTGTGCTCTGTTTCGGTTATTTGTGAACGAAGAAAAATGTTTCCGCCAAGCATCGCAAGGATAAAAACTGTAACCAAAATTGCAGTAACCTTGCCCGAAACACTAGATGCAGCCGCCCTACGACGCATTGCACGTTTTTTCTGTTCTCTTGGGATGTCAATGATTTTACCCTTTTGAGTATTTGCTACCTTTTCAGCAGGAGCAAAAAGGGAAAAATCGTATGCAAGACTATCCTCATAATATTTTAAGTTGTTCATTTGCTTTTCAGCTCCTACTTTTTTAAAGTCTTTCTATTGCTCTTAACTTCGCACTTCTGCTACGAGGATTTGCTTTTTCCTCTGCATCAGACGGTGCAACAGGTTTTTTGGTAACAAGTTTACCTTTTGGAGTATTACCGCACACACATACGGGAAAATCGGGTGGGCAGGTACACCCCTTTGTTAACGAGGCAAAGGTTTGTTTAACCATTCTATCCTCTAAAGAGTGGAATGTTATTACCGCTAATACTCCACCTTTTTTTAGTCTGTAAAATGCTTTTTCAAGCACCTCGGACAAAGCATCTAACTCGCCGTTAACGGCGATTCTAATTGCTTGAAAGCTTTTTCTTGCGGGATGCCCATCTCTACGGGCTGCCGCCGGAACTGCAGAGGAAATTACCTCTGCAAGTTTAGCGGTTGTTATAATTGGAGAAATTTTTCTTTGATTTTCTATTGCCTTTGCTATACGATAAGCAAATTTTTCTTCACCATATCTGTTTAATATATCGGTTAACTCATTAACCGATAATGTGTTTACTAAATCTGCCGCAGTAGCTCCGCTTTGCGCCATTCTCATATCAAGGGGTGCATCTGCGTGGTATGAAAATCCACGCTCAGCCTCATCAAGTTGATGTGATGAAACGCCTAAATCTAATAGCATACCATCTATAAAATCTATGCTCTTTTCATCCAGCACCTTATCAAAATCCTTAAAATTTGACTGAACAACCTCTGCAGAAAGTCCGTTAAGCCTTTTTGTTGCGGCTTTTATTGCGTCGGGGTCTCTATCTAGGGCTATCAGTTTACCCTTTTTAAGTCTAGATGCTATTTCAAATGAATGACCGCCACCACCTGCAGTACCATCTACATAAATGCCGTTTTCCTTAATATTAAGCGCCGCTATTGATTCATTAAGCAACACAGAGATATGTGAAAATTCCATATTCAGCGCCTCTACAAATTAAATTCTTCTGCGATTTGGTCCATACGCTCTTCGCTACAACCGGAATCTTCGTTAGTCCAATTAGCAGGATTCCAAACCTCAAAAAAATCAGACATACCAATAAAGGCTGCCTCGCCCTCAAGCTTTGCAAACTCTCGAAGCTTTGCGGGAATTAAAATTCTACCTTGAGCATCACACTCAACATTTGTGGCGCTTGAATATATCTTTCTTTTAAAATCGCCTGCGCGTGCAGGAAGTTCTCTCAACTTAGCGTCAAGCACACTCCACTGTTCCATAGAATAAACGCGAAGGCAAGGACGGCTATCAATGCTACGGCATATGATAAAGCTCTCGCCAAGTTCATCACGGAATTTTGACGGAATAAAGGAACGGCCCTTTTTGTCAACGCTATGTTGATATTCGCCGAAAAACATTTTTAACCCTCCTTTTCACCACAATTAAACACTATTAGTGGACTGTTACACCACTTTCCACCACTTTTATTGATTCTATTATATACAATCACTATAGAAAATGCAAGTATTTTTTTATATTTTTTTACCTTTTTTTATATTTTTTTGCATAAAAATAAAAACGGCACAATATCTTGTACCGTTTTTAATAAAAATCTTATTTTTACACTATAATTTTGTTTTAATTATTCTCCATATGGGAAAGTAAATGCCGAAGAATTATATTCTTGTTTGGAACTTGAAGAATTATTATTGTTATTTCCGGAAGCTTTTTTGATATAACTTGATGAGCCCTTATCCTCTAAAAGCTTAACCGATATATCAATGCTTTTCTTTTGCTTGGATAGATAAACCTTTAAATTAAGTGTATCCCCCGCTTTTGAGTTTTCGATAGTATCTAACACAATATTAGAGTTTTTAATTTCATTACCATTTACGTGTGTAATAATATCGTTGGCGCCAACAGATTTTCCGTAAAGGGCGCTATCTTTATCAATTGAGGCTATTAGAAGTCCGCTTGGCATACCCGAAACCTCTGCGGCAAGTTCATTAACCTCTTGATACATTATACCAAGACGCGCTCTACCCTTAACCTCGCCATTTTTAATAAGTGAATCTACAACCTTTTTCATAGTAACGGTTGGAATGGCAAATCCAACACCCTCATAAGCATCTCCAACAAGCTTTGCCGAGGTTATACCAATAACCTGACCGTATATATTGTAAAGAGCACCACCCGAACTACCGGGATTGATTGCCGATGAGGTTTGAATAAAATTGCAACTATAGCTTGAAGTTGTTGAAACTCGTCTTGAAATTGAGGAAACAATACCTTCTGACGCGGTTGATGCTTGGTCTGCACCATTTGGTCTACCAATCGCAACAACCATTTCTCCCACCGATACTTCAGATGAATTACCAAAAGTAGCAGTAACTAAACCGCTCGGGTTATCTATTTTAAGCACTGCCAAATCGCTTCGTGTATCACCCGCTACATACTTTGCAGAAAAAGATTTTCCATCGTAGGTATAAACCTTAAATTTAGCCGCCTCAACATCTGCATATATATGGTCGTTCGTAACTATATATCCATCCTTAGAATATATAACGCCCGAGCTTGTACCGGCTATACCCTCATCATTATATGTGTAAATTCCAACTACACTTTTATTTGCCGAAGCATAAACCTGAGAAACAGTAAGTGCGTTTTCCTCAGATGGCTTTTTAGCCAAATCTACCTTAACATTAGGCGTACCGTTTTTTGAGGTGCCCAAAAAATATCCGCCAGTTATTGCCGCGCTAAGTCCCACCATCAAAGCCACAATCACCGCAAACACTCGCATACCGCGACTTTTACCATTTGCGTTAATTGGCTGATATTCGGTTTTTTCAATATACGGCATAATAGGTAGCGTTGGCTGAGCAATACGCTCGGCAGAAAAATCGGTATTGGTGTGTTCATTAGTTAACTCTATTTCAGGTGCATCGTTTCCATTTTGTTCTTGACTTGCAACCAAAACTATATCGGGGTCTAAATCTATCTCGGTATCTTGCGTTTGAGGTTGATTAACCACCTCGCTGGTAATTGTGGGTTGCTGAACCTCCTCAACCTCAATAGGCTCGGTTGGTAAATTTGTCTCTTGATTTAAATCAGTATCATTAAATTGTTTATTTTGTTCTTCCATATAAAAACCTCCATTAAGAAATCGGCAACACAAAGGTAAATTCGGTATACTGCGAGGGTTCACTCTTAACCGATATCCTGCCACCGTGTATTGAAATTATTGTATAAGCCAAATGAAGTCCCAATCCGGTGCTATCTTTAACAGCCGAACGAGCTTTATCAGCTTTATAAAACCTCTCAAATATAAAGGGTAGGTCCTTTTTCTCAATACCCTCGCCTGTGTTTTTAATTTTAAATTGCACCGCATTATCAAATTTTGCGGTAGAAAAAGAAATTGTTCCACCCTTATTTGTAAATTTAATTGCGTTATCAACAAGATTATATACAACCTGATAAATCAAATCGTAATCTGCGTTTACATCGGTTCTATCAATATCCTCTAAGCCCTCAATTTTTAAGAGCCGCTCTGCTATTCGTTGCTCTTGTGATACAACAATATTAAAAAGCATATCTGCCAAGTCAAACTCGGTTTTATTTATTTTTTGTTCACCCGATTCAAGCTTTGCAAGGCTAAGCATAGATTGCACCATTCTTGAAAGGCGTTTTATCTCGCCCGAAACAAGTGATAAATAATAAGGTTGTTTTTCGGGAGGTATTGTTCCGTCGGTTATACCATCTATAAAACCGCCAATTGTTGTCATAGGGGTTTTAAGTTCATGAGAAATATTTGCTATAAACCGCCTACGCGTACCCTCTAGCTGAACCAAAGAATTTGTCATTTGGTTAAAAGACATCGCGAGTTCACCTATTTCGTCATCGCTCATAACGGGTATTCTTTTTGAAAAATCCCCTTTTGCCATACTGCGTGCCGCATCCGACATAAGTTTAAGCGGCTTAGTAAAACGATACGAAATAAAGTATTCCACAAAAAACATAATAATTATTGGAATTAAGGAAGCAAATAAAAAAAGTTTTAAAATCGAATTATAAAAACTGCGTATACTATCCGAGGTCATTGTTGAAAAAACAGCACCTATTAAGGCGTTACTACTGTTTTTTAAGGAAGATGCATAGGTAAACTGCACCTGCGAATAAAGACCGCCAAGTTCGCCCACCTCGTTAAAATCCGCTTTTTCTACCTTTTTCATTATGTTTTTTGAAACAACACTCCCATTATGACCGCAAAGGCCATCAACAGCCCACTCATCGCAGCTACACATTAAAACCTTGCCTTCAACATTAACAATAAAAATATCCGCCTCGGTTATAGATGCCATTGTGCGTATTATTGAAAGGCTATTTTCTTCACTGATATTACTGCCGTCCAGTTCTGAAATAACATTGCACACCGCCAGGCAATTATCCTTTAAAACCTGCTTTTTTTGGTCTATTAAATAATTGCTTACAAAAACACTAAGCAAAACAGTTATTCCCATCATTCCAAGCACAATCATAAGTGTTGTTGTTAGAAAAAACTTTTTAAAAAGTTTTAGTTTCATTAAAGCACACCACTTACTTTATCTCGAATTTATATCCAACGCCCCATACGGTTTTAAGTGACCATTTATCCGAAATACCCTCTAGTTTTTCTCTAAGGCGTTTAACATGCACATCAACCGTACGAGAATCACCATAATAATCAAAGCCCCATACTTCATCGAGAAGTTGATTTCGTGTAAATACTCTGTTTGGATTTCTTGCCAAATGAAAAATAAGTTCTAACTCCTTTGGAGGCGTATCAACCTGTTTACCATCAACAATAAGTTCATAATTTGTTAGATTGATTTCAAGCTTATCAAATTTAACTATTTTTGAATTTTCTTCTTCGTTATAGGTGCGTCTTAAAACCGCTTTGATTCTTGCCATAACCTCTTTTGTATCAAAGGGTTTTGCAATATAATCATCCGCACCAAGTTCTAAGCCTAAAATTTTATCAAAGGTTTCGCCCTTTGCGGTTAACATAATTATCGGCACATTAGAGGTTTTTCTTATTTCTCTGCAAACCTGCCAACCATCAAGCTTAGGAAGCATAATATCAAGCAAAACCATTTTGGGATTATGCTCCTCAATAGCAGTTAAGGCAGCTGCGCCATCATTAACAACGATAGGCTCATACCCCTCTTTTTCGGCATACAACCTAAGCAATTCGCAGATATTCAAATCATCATCAACGATTAGGATTTTAATAGCACTCATAAAGCACTCTCCTTATGTAAAAATATTTATAATCTTTTTTACAATATAAACATTATCATACGTTTAATGTTTTTATATTAAAATTTTGTAAATATTAGTCATCTAACATATAAAATTTTCTATTTTAATAATTATATCATAAAATTTATAATACTACAAATAAAAAAATTTAAAATAACACTTCTCTTTTTAAGTAAAATTTGGTATAATATTTTGAACGAGGG
>JAZNIK010000059.1:0-3563 GCA_045577495.1 Acutalibacteraceae bacterium | reverse complement strand
AAATAAGGCTCATAAACATCTTCAATGGTTACGCTTTCTTCCCCGACTGCGGCAGCCAAGGTATCAAGACCAACAGGACCGCCACCGTAATTATGAATGATTGTTTTAAGCATTGTTCTATCAAACTCGTCTAAGCCAAGCTCATCAATCTCAAATCTGGCAAGTGCATTCATAGCAACCTTTTCGGTTATAACGCCATCAAACTCAATTTGAGCAATATCGCGAACTCGCTTTAACAAGCGGTTTGCTATACGCGGTGTGCCGCGCGACCTTGAAGCAATCTCTAAGGCTCCGTCATTATCAATTTCAATTCCCAAAATACCCGCCGAGCGTGTAACAATCTTTGCTAGTTGCTCGGGAGTATAAAGTTCCAATCTTAACAACACACCAAATCTATCCCTAAGTGGTGCGGTTAACTGACCTGAACGTGTTGTGGCGCCCACAAGTGTAAAATGTGGCAAATTAAGCCGAATAGACTGTGCCGCAGGACCTTTTCCAATAATTATATCTAACGAAAAATCCTCCATAGCGGGATACAGAATTTCTTCAACTGCACGTGGCAAACGATGAATTTCATCAATAAAAAGCACATCGCCCTCATTTAATGATGATAAAATAGCCGCAAGGTCTCCCGCCTTTTCAATCGCGGGTCCCGAAGTTACCCTAAAATTAACACCAAGCTCGTTTGCGATAATTCCCGAAAGGGTTGTTTTACCAAGTCCGGGAGGGCCATATAGCAACACATGGTCAAGCGCCTCATGGCGCATAGATGCCGCCTTGATATATATTGATAAATTATCCTTTACCTTATCTTGCCCAATATATTCATCTAACCTTTTTGGGCGCAAAGAAAGTTCAGTTTCTTCATCGTGGTAAGAATATTCAGGTGCAACAATACGATTTTCAAAATCCATTTCACTCATTTAAAGCGCACCCCCTATTTAATACTTGCCTGAAGAAAGTCTTGCCAAACCAAGTTTAACAAGTTCTTCGGTTGGTAAAGTTTCATCAAGACCTGCAACTGCTCTATTAGCCTCAACCTGCAAAAATCCTAAAGCAGTAAGAGCAGAAACGGCATTTCTAACATTATTAAGCGGCAGATTTGATGTTGATGCTGCAGCGCTAGAACTACCGAGATTGATTTCGCTGGGAGCGGAACCGATTTTATCTTTAAGCTCTAAAACGATTCTTTGGGCGAGTTTAGGACCAACTCCGGCCGCGGCGGTTAATGCCTTATAATCACCTGCTGCAATATAAGTATATAAATATTCGGGTAAAAACTCCGAAAGAATTGCGATGCCGACCTTTGCGCCAACACCATTTACTGATGTGATAAGTTTGAAAGCGCGCATTTCATCTTGGCTAATAAAACCAAAAAGGTCAACCGCATCTTCGCGAACTGCCATATATGTGTAAAGAAAAACCTGTTCATTAATTTTAGGCAATGCGGCGGCAGTTTTAAGAGAAATATTACATTTATATCCAACGCCGTTACATTCAACAACCGCCAAATTGGGCTCTGAATATATCAGTTTTCCATTTAATGAGTAAATCACTATTTATCCGCCTTTCTTGTTTATTTGTTTAAAAATAAGTGATGAAGCGCTATGACAGTGGCAAATTGCCATAGCCAAAGCGTCAGCAGTATCATCAGGCTTTGGAACTTTTTCTAAATTTAAAAGTCTTCTTGTTAACTCCATCACCTGTTTTTTTTCTGCCTTACCATACCCCGAAACAGATTGTTTGACCTGTAGCGGCGTATATTCAAAAACGGGTATTTGATTTTGATAAGCCGCTAATAATATAACGCCCCTGGCTTGAGCAACATCAATAGCCGTTGTGGTGTTTGTGTTAAAAAAGAGTTTTTCGATAGAAAGTGCCTCTGGTTTATACTTTTGCATAATTTCTGTTATATCATTATAAATTTTATCTAATCGTGAAGAAAACTGTGTACCCGCCTTTGTTGTTACGGCACCATAAGCAACAGGGGTAAATCTGTTTGCTTTATATTCAACAAGACCATATCCAACTATGGCATAACCCGGATCGATACCCAAAACTATCAAACAAATCACCCCAAACGCATAAAATCCCAAATTAAAATTTTACAGTTTATTATACCACAAAGCTTTTATAACGGCAATCTTTTTTTATATAAATATTAAATAAATTTTTCGTTACAAGAAATCAAAACAAATCGGCACTACCACAAATGTGATAGTACCGAAATTTTATTGATTGCTATTTGTTAAAAGGTCAATGGCGTAAGAAGCCGCTTCTGAAACAAACTGCCCTCTACGCATTACGATTGCGGGTTGACGAGTGTTTTTAAGATTCTTTATTGAAAAGAGTTTTAAATTGTTATCAAAGTTATTTGATTTAACAAACTGCAATGGTAAAATGGTTGCACCTATACCCGCTGATGCGAGCGCCCAAGCCGAAGCAACGCCAACAACCTCTGCTACGATATTAGGTGTAAAATCTGCAGCAGCACACAGTTTATCAAATAAACGGCGCATCTCTTGAGATTGACCTACCGCAATAAAAGGAAGATTTTTGCAATCGTTAAAATCTATGCTCTTTGAATTGTTATCGCCCACTAAATGACTAATCTCTTTAGGAACTGCCAAAACAAGCTCATCTGCTTCAATAGGAATTATATCAAGCACAGATTCATCAACAGGCAAATTAACAATAGCAAAATCATTTTTACCTTCTAACGCATCTTTTCTCAATTGGTCGCTGTTAGTTTCATTCAAAACTATTTGAATGCCCGGAAATTTTTCTCTAACCTTTTTTAAGACATCAGAAACAAGATACAAACACCTAAAAGGCGAAATACCGATAACCAATCTACCAAACTCGCCCGATTTATATTTATCCATAGAACGAATTAGTTGTTCCTCGCGATAAATTAGCTTTTGCGCCTCGCGAACAAAGTGACTACCCGCAGAGGTTAAGGATATAGGGTTTGTTGTTCTATCGAATAATTGAAGACCGAGTTCCTCTTCTAAATGTAAAATTTGCTTACTTAAAGCAGGTTGTGAAATCTCAAGCTTTTCGGCAAGTTGGGAAAAACTTAATGTTTCGGCAAGCATAATTGCATACTGTAATTGACGAGAATTCAAAATACGCACCGCCTTTAAAACTTTTATATATATATAAGGATAACTTTAAATAATAAAAATTGCAAGGTGTTTTTGCGATTTTTTGAAAAAAATATTCTAAAAAGTTATAAAAGGTATTGACAATATGGAATAAATGTGATATTATGTCAGTGTTATTCCAAATACGGAATAGATGCTATAACTTATTTTTCAGCACAAGGAGATGTTAAAATGGAGTCATTATTGTATCTAGGTATCATGCTTGTTGTTATCTGTGTATGGTTCCTAGCATTAAAACGTCCGGTATACGAAGCTGTTTTATTAGCTTTTGTTGTTTTGCTTGTTGTTACCGGTACATGGAGGAATGCGCTGGTTTACATTGATGAGGGCTTATCCACTTCGCTGCTATATTCAATGGTTACTTTTGTTGCAATGTCTATTTTGCTCACAAAAACA
>JAZNIK010000058.1:0-5585 GCA_045577495.1 Acutalibacteraceae bacterium | reverse complement strand
GCTTTTGCCAAAGCCCATAAGGTTTTCGCCTTTTTCACTTCCCGCATTTGAGGTCATTATAATTATTGTATTTTCAAAATTAACAGTTCTACCCTGTGCATCGGTGATTCTGCCATCATCTAAAATTTGAAGCATAACATTTAAAACGTCGGGGTGCGCTTTTTCAATTTCATCAAACAAAATAACCGAATAAGGCTTACGGCGTACTTTTTCTGTAAGCTGACCCGCCTCATCATAACCCACATATCCGGGAGGCGCACCAATAAGGGGAGATACCGAATGTTTTTCCATAAACTCCGACATATCGAACCTAAGCAAAGTTTCGGGTGTTTGGAAAAGTGAATCTGCCAAAACCTTTGCAAGTTCTGTTTTTCCAACACCTGTTGGACCTACAAAAATAAAGGAAGCAGGGCGTTTATTTTTAGAAATTTTAAGTCTGGAACGCTTAACTGCAGAGGAAACAAGTTCAACCGCCTCATCTTGACCCTTTACCTTTTGCTTTAACTCCTCTGTTAAATTAACAAGCTTTTTCAAATCGCTCTCTTTAACCTTTGAGGCGGGAATACCTGTCCAAAGTTCGATTACTCTTGCTAAATCGTCAGCGGTAACGTTATTATCCGCCGCAGGTTCATAAAGTTCTGTAGCCTTTGTTTTATAAACTGCAAGTTCTGATTTTATTTTAGCAAGTTTTTCATAATCAATTTCTTCTAAAGCAGATTCTTGCTCCTCTAAAATTGAAAGCTCGGCGATTTTTTTATTAACTGTATAAAGCTCATCAATAGCTTTATTTCTAAGCCCTGCACAAGCAGACGCCTCATCAATTAAATCAATAGCCTTATCGGGCAAAAATCTATCGGTTATATAACGCTCTGAAAGAGTTACCGAACTCTTTAAAATATCATCAGAAATTTTAATGTTATGAAATCCCTCATAATAAGGTCTTACGCACTCTAAAATCTTAAGTGTGTTTTCAAAAGAGGGTTCCTCAACCATAACGGGCTGAAAACGACGCTCTAAGGCGGCGTCCTTTTCAATGTATTGACGATACTCCTTTAGGGTTGTGGCGCCAATAACATGTATTTCTCCGCGTGAGAGAGCAGGTTTTAAAATATTACCCGCATTCATAGCCCCCTCAGAATTACCTGCACCAACAATATTATGAACCTCATCAATAAACAAAATAATATTGCCTGCCGCTTTAATCTCCTCAACAAGACCTTTAACACGGCTTTCAAACTGACCTCTAAACTGTGTACCCGCAACAAGACCCGTTAAATCCAAAAGCCAAACCTCTTGGTCTAAAAGTCTTGCGGGTGCATCACCGTTGGCAATTTTCATTGCCAATCCCTCAACGATAGCGGTTTTACCAACACCAGGTTCACCGATAAGGCATGGGTTATTTTTAGAGCGACGCGACAAAATTTGAATAGTTCTATAAAGCTCCTCATCGCGACCTACGATAGCATCAATCTCGCCATCGCGTGCGCGTTGTGTAAGATTTGTGCAGTACATATCAAGGTATTTATGCTTTGACTTCTTCTTTTTATCACTCTTGCCTTTTTCGGATTTATCACCTTTTTCGCTTTTAGGTGCGCCACCGAATATTTGATTTAAAAATGGAAAAACAGGTGCTCCCCCACCTTCAAAACCATCCTCATCACCACCAAAACCTTCACCATCTTCGGACAAGGACATCATTTCTTCGGGTGACATACCGCCCATTGCCTCCATCATTTGCTCGGTAAGTTCTTCGATATTTTCATCAGAAATATTCATACTTTTGAGCATATCATCAATAGGCTTTATTCCTGCCTCTTTGGCACAAACAAGGCACAAACCATTTGGCGCTTTACCGGGATTTGCCGCATCACCGATAAAAACCACGGCAGGTCTCTTTTTGCATTTTGAACAAAGTTTCATTCGCGTAAAATTTCTCCTTAACTGCTTATTTAAACAGGCTAAAACCTGTAAACAACTTAAATATGTAGGTTTTTTCAATATTTTCCTGTGTAAAAATCAAAATTCCGTTTTTGGTAAAGGAAACTATTGTTGAAATCACTATACATACAACACCTGCAATAATTATTCCTTTTGCGGCACCCAAAACACCGCCCAAGGTTTTATTTATTCCGCCAATAAGTGGTATGCTAAATGCCTTATTAACAATTCTTGCAAGAAGTTTAACAACAAACAACAATATAACAAACAAAATAAAACCAACTATTGCTTTAATTAGTGGCACAACAACCGGTTTTACCACCGAATCCGAAATGGTTATAGCAATATTTTGTATAGAATTATTGTTTACTGTATTGCTGGTAATATCATTTTTAACCTTTTGGGATGTTACACCAAGATTGTCTGCCGATTTTACCACAAACTTTGGCATTTTTTCAAAAGCGGCATCAACAGCTTTATCAATACTTGAGGCAGCTGTATCGCCAACGGTATCAACTACTGTATCAACAATAGCTGGTTGAACCATAGATGTATAAACGCCCTCCGCTACCATACTGCTCAGAGTAAAGGATAAATAAACCGCAAATCCAAAACCAATAAGTTCTATAGCGGTTCTAACAAAACCACGCTTTGCCGAAATTAAGGCATAAATTAAAATAATAGAAACAACAATTACATCTAAAATAATCCACATATAAAACACCTCTTTTGATAACTAATATGCTGTTAAGTTTAAATTATCAACAACAAAAACCTTTTTATCTAAAGATAAAATATAATGTGGTTTTTGCTGAGTAGTAACCATATCAATTTCTTTACCTGTTGTATCATAAGAAAAAACAGAATTACTTCTTATTATATTAATAACACCATCAGAATATGAAATATCATCAATTAGTCCATTATAGGTAAATTCAAAATCAGGCTCACCTTTTTTGTTTAAATAAACAACCTTAACGTTTGAGGTGTTACCAAATGTGGCAAGAGCACCCTTATCATCTACTTTAAAGAATGTTGGCGTTGTATCATATGTTTCTATTTTTTTAACATTCCCTTTTTTGAAATCTACAAAAGAAACTCCGTTTTGTGATACTAATGAAAACATTTTATTAGAGACAGTTTCTAAACTGATTATAGCCTCGCCTTTACGTTCTAGGGTAAACAAGGGTTGTTCAGAATTGGTTTTAAAGCAATGGACAACCGAATTAAACTCGCCACCACTAACCTTTAAAACAGAAACTACAAGGTAATCACCATTATTTGATAACTCAATATCACTTATAAGTCCATCAACAAGATACCAGGAGAAAATCTGCTTCATCTTTTTTGAAAAAACCTGCACCTGTGCGGCATATCCCGAAGATTTTGTTGCAAACGCAATGCTACCCGAATCAGAAATATCTGCACAGAAAATAGAAAATTCAAGATTTTTCTCAACAATCTTAACAGAATTATTTGCAACAATAAAACTTGTGCTTTCACGATTATAAAGCAAACTTCTTTCTTTAGAAACTTCAAGCACAGGAGAACTGAAATTATGTTGATAGCTTAAAAACTGATGACCGTTTTTTGCAAAGCAATCCAGATGTGTATCTGATAAAACAAAAATTTTTTTATTATCTGTTTTAGCCGATAAAACATTAGTGCCGTTAAGCTTAGATGGATTATCTCCGCCGCCCAAAAGTGCTATAGAATTTGTGACTTTTTCGATTAGACCTGTTGGAGACGCAGTGCAAAAAGACGTTATTAAACCAATAACAACTAAAGTGGCGATATAATAAACAAGTCTTTTTCTCTGTAGTTTAAGTTTATTACCTAAAACAACCGACAGATTTGGGCATTGCGCTGTTTTTTTGGTTTTAACAACCTCTAAGGGTTTTCTTGAAACAGGTTGTTTTTTTGTAGCAGACCTATTTGTTTTGTTAGCGTTGGTGCTAGTTTTTTGTGAAACACGTTTTTGAGGCTGTGTAGTAATTCTGCTAGTTGGTGCAGAAGTCTTTTTAACCGCCTTAGGCTGTGTTTCACTTTCCATTTTTATTGGCTTTGGTGCCGGGGTTTTAACAACATTTTTTGTATCCTTTTTTAAATGTGAACCACTATTATTAGCATCACTTTTTACAGGTGGTTTATATTTAACTCTTTGCTTAGGGTTAATTTTTTTAACCTTTTTACGTTCTGCCACAAATTTCACCTCCTGTTAATTATTTAATAAATCCTCAATTTTCTTTTCGTAATGCACCTTTGACAAATATAGCGCTTGTGGTGGTGCAGTAGCACCCAAAATTTTTCTATCTAAATTTTCAAAGGCAGACTGAACATCCTTTTGAGTTATTTTTTGTTTAGAAAACTCTAAAAGTCCGCCAACCATAATTCTTACCATATTATATAAAAAGCCATCTGCCGTAACAGTAAATTCAAAAGAATTATCAGTTGTTGTTACATAGCACCCAGTTACTGTTCTAACCGTATCTTCTACCGTTCTATGCACCGAAGAAAAAGCCGCAAAATCATGCTTGCCCAATAATAGTTTGCAATAATCATTTGCAAGTTCAAGATCTATAGGTTGTTTTAAAAACAAAACTCTGCCCGATAAAAACGGATCTTTAATTTTATTTACAACAAATTTATACGTATAGGTTTTACCCAACGAATTATATCTTGCGTGAAAATCATCATCAACATCAATACACTTTTTAGCCGAAATATCATCGGGCAAAAAAGTATTAAGTCCCAAAACCAAACCATCGTTTGGAATATTAATATTTGTATCAAAATGGCAAAAAAAACTTAATGCGTGAACGCCCGAATCGGTTCTGCTGCAACCTGTAATATTAGGGCGATGCTTTAAAACCTTTTCTAATGCATCCTGTAAGGTGGACTGAACAGAAACACCGTTAGGTTGAACCTGCCAACCGCAATAGTTTGTGCCTAAATATGAAATTTCAAGCAGCTTTCTGCCCATTTTAACACCACCTTAAATTATACGCAATAAAATAACAACGCCGCAAAGAAAAACAAGGAAAATCGTAGCAATTAAATCCAAATGGGTAGCCTTTAATTTTTTCATTCTGGTTCTTCCCTTGCCGCCGCTATAGCAACGGCATTCCATCGCCTCAGCAAGTTCATATGCTCGTCTGATTGAGGATATAAGAAGCGGAATTAAAATCGGCATCAATGCTTTAAGCCTTTTAAACAAACCGCCATTATCCAAATCGGCACCCCTTGCCTTTTGCGCAGACATAATTTTATCTGCTTCATCGGTTAGGGTTGGAATAAACCTTAACGCTATTGTCATCATCATAGCAATGGTATGAACAACCTCACCCAAACCGATGAATTTTAGAGGTGAAAACAAACTTTCAATACCATCTGTAAGCTCGGTAGGTGTTGTTGTGTAGGTAAGCACAGAACTAATAACAATAAGCAAAACAATTCTAAAGGTCATAAATGCCGCGCGAACAAGTCCGCCTGTAGAAACAGTAAAAATCCACCAAGAAAACAGCACAGTATCCTCTGTTGCATAAAGCACATTTAAAACTGCAGTAATAATTATTATTGGCAAAATAGGTTTAAGATTTTTTAAATACATTTTAAGCGGAACTTTAGAAAGAATAACAATAAAAACT
>JAZNIK010000057.1:0-20501 GCA_045577495.1 Acutalibacteraceae bacterium | reverse complement strand
GTCTTGAAGTTGACGGTTTAAGCATTAAAATCCCTCTTTTTATGCGGTTTTTCTATGCTTCTATTATACCATATTTACACTGCTTTTTCATCCTGTTTTTGCAAAAAAATGACCGCTGACTTACCTTTGTCAGCGGTCTGACCGCAGATTCAATCGAATCTGCGGTGTTTAAATTTAACTATTTATGATTATTTAATCATACCTGCAACTTCATCTGCAAAGTTGTCAACACGTTTTTCGATGCCTTCGCCCTTCTCAAAACGAACAAAGGATACAACCTTAACATCGCTGCCAATCTCTTTAGCTTTAGCTGCAACATACTTGCCAACGGTAAAGTCGCCATCCTTAACAAAGGCTTGCTCCATAAGGCATACTTCAGAGAAGTATTTACCGATTTTACCCTCAACAATTTTACCAAGAACCTGCTCAGGCTTGTTAGCCATTTTAGGATCCTCTTTCATCTGAGAAACAAGGATTGCTTTTTCATGCTCAACAACATCTGCAGGAACTGAATCTCTGTCAAGATACTGAGGATTAACTGCTGCGATTTGCATTGCAATATCCTTAGCCATCTCTTTAAAGGTATCATTATCTGCTGCATCGGTATCAAATTTAACCATAACACCGATTTTACCACCTGCGTGAACATAGGTAGAAACAACACCCTCATAACGCTCAAAACGGCGAACCTTGATATTCTCACGAACAGCAAGGAAAACCTCTTGAACCATATCTGCAACTGTAACACCATTTTCAGCACAAGCTAAAAGTGCATCAACATCTGCAGGGTTTTGCTCTGCAATAACCTTAGCAACCTTAGCGGTAAGCTCTTTGAAAGTATCACTGTTAGCAACAAAGTCGGTCTCTGCGTTAAGCTCAACAACAACACCAACATTGCCGAATACAGTTGCAAGAACCATACCCTCTGCAGCAATACGACTTGCCTTTTTAGCCTGTTGTGCAAGACCTTTTTCTCTCAAAAACTCAATAGCGGCATCCATATCGCCATCGGTTTCAACTAAAGCTTTTTTACAATCCATCATGCCACAACCGGTCTTCTCGCGGAGGGCTTGAACGTCTTTTGCTGTAAATGCCATTTTAATTTCCTCCAATTTAGAAAATATTAAATACTTATGCTAAATTATTCAGCAGCTTCCTCTGCAGCAACTTCTTCAGCCTCTTCGGTAGCCTCAGGAGCAGTTTGCTCACCTTGACGACCCTCAATAACAGCTGCAGCGATAGTACCTGCAATAAGTTTTACTGCGCGGATAGCGTCATCATTACCGGGAATAACTGCGTCAATCTCATCAGGATCGCAGTTTGTATCAACGATAGCAATAATCGGAATACCGAGTTTTTTAGCCTCAGATACAGCAATTCTCTCTTTGCGAGGGTCTACGATAAACATAGCACCGGGGATTTTTTTCATATCCTGGATACCACCAAGGAACTTTTCAAGTTTTTCAATCTCTGCGCGAAGTTTGATAACTTCTTTTTTGGGGAGAAGGTCGAATGTGCCATCCTCTTCCATAGCGCGAAGCTGATTAAGGCGGTCAATACGACGACGAATTGTGCGGAAGTTAGTAAGCATACCGCCAAGCCAACGTGCATTTACGTAAGGCATTGAGCAGTTGATAGCCTCTTCCTTAACTGAATCTTGAGCCTGCTTTTTGGTACCAACGAATAAAATATCTCCGCCGGCTGCTGCGATATCGCGAGCAAAAGCATATGCCTCGTTTAATTTTTTTGCAGTTTTCTGCAGGTCGATAATATAGATACCGTTACGCTCGGTAAAAATATACTCGGCCATTTTTGGATTCCAACGACGAGTCTGATGACCAAAATGTACGCCAGCCTCCAAAAGTTGTTTCATAGATACTACTGATGCCATTTGTTTTTCCTCCTAGGTTTTTCCTCCGCTTTGCATCATCTTTGGCGGGTTTCAAGCGGTTTTTCGCCTGCACCTGCCCGTCAATCAACAAAGCGTGTGTATTTTATTTGCCGCATTGCAGCTAGAGTATTATATCACAACAAAACTCCAAGCGCAAGTGTTTTTTTGATTTTTTTGGTAAAAAAATGGCTAAAAATAATAAGTTTTCACCTTTTCTCGTTTAGTAGAAATAAATAAAAACACTAGTTTTTATTACCATTACAAAACTCGATAAATTGTTGCTCATGTTTAATTCTATTTTGTTTACCTATATACTCACCCAAAACTATTGTTGGCACAAAAACAAGTATCATTATAGCCGTCATAGATAAATGCTGAATTAAACTTGGTATTGGGTCCCCTATATTACTAAAAGCGTTATAGGTTTCTTTGCCTCCGTAATAAATCAATGTTGCTAATCTGTATGCAGAAGCCGAAATATATGGAGCGTGGTCAAATAAAGGGGCAATCAGTTGTTGAAGTATGATTAACACTGCAGATGAAATTAGAGATAATCTAATATTAAAATTTTTGCTTCTATATCCGATTTGATACGAAAAAACATATAATAAAACACTAATGCTTACAGTATCAAAAATCAACTTAAATATTCTTGAAACTAATACTGACGCATTAAATATATCAGGAATATACTGACCAATCATAGTACATAAAATACCAATCCAACAGCAGAGAATAAACATAAGAAAATATTCAATTGATTTTCTAAAATACATTTTAAAAACTGCTACAAACCGCATTAAATCACCGCCAAAATAAGCTTTTATTAGATTATACTTTACCACATTGATATAGTCAAGTCGGTCACTTTTATATACATTTAGCACAAACATTATAGCTTTATTATATATAATTATATATTCTTTACAGATTTTAAATTAATTTCCTTGTATCAAGGCAGATTTTAGTTGACTAAAGCGATAAAATGTATTATAATGATAAATATTATTTTTTAGGTTGGTGAAAAATTTGCAACAATATATCAACTCTCTTTCGGCTGAGGACCGTTTACCATTAGAATTATCAAAACTGTATGAGCAGTTTGGATATCAAAAATATTGTATGTCTAAATTTGAGGAATACGGTTTTTATAGTGATAATCGCGATTTTTTATCAACCGGTGGAATTATTGCCTTTAATAATTCGGCTGGTAAATTGATGGCTCTTAAACCCGATATTACGTTATCCATCGTTAAAAATGCGCGTACTCTCCCCAACCAAAATGCAAAATACTATTACAACGAAAATGTTTATCGCATTATCGAAGAAACACACGACCTAAAAGAGATTAAACAGTGTGGCATTGAATTTTTGGGCGAAATTGATACATATGCCACCGCCGAAATTATTTTACTCGCGCTTAAAAGCCTGAATATTATTGATAGCAATTTCACTCTTATAGTTTCTCATTTAGCTTTTGTTTCTGCCGCTTTAGAATCTGCGGGTATTGTAGGTGAACGCCGAAAAGAAGTATTAGGCTTTATTAAGCGTAAAAATCGCCACGACCTTTCCCGTTGGTGCGAAAAAAACAATATATCAAACGATATTTATAACCGTTTGATAAAAATTTCAAGTATATGCGGCTCGTTAGATAACACCCTCCCCCTACTTGAAGAATTGGTCACAGATTATAAAACCGCCGCCGCATTAGATGAGCTTAAATCTATTGCAGGTTCTTTAAAAGGCACCGAACTTATTAAAAACATCAAGCTTGACCTTTCGGTTTTAAACCACTTAGATTATTACAATGGTGTTTTACTTCAAGGTTATGTTAAGAATGCATCATCACCCGTTCTTTCGGGTGGACGATATGATAACCTAGCAAAAAAAATCAGAGGTAGCGGTGCTGCCTTTGGCTTTGCGGTATATCTAGATGGTCTCAACCTTTATTATCCAAACAAAAAATCCGACTGTGATATACTTATATCCTATGATACTGCCGATGAAAATCTTTTGAATTATGTTACCGAATTTACCGAAAAGGGTTATACGGTTCGGGTTGAAAGAAAAGGCAGTAATGAAATTTTAGCAAACAAAGTATTTTCATACAAGGATGGGGCACTTATGGAGGTGGCAAAATGATTACAATAGCATTACCAAAAGGCCGCCTTGGTGATAAGGTTTATAAATTGTTTGCTTCAATCGGATATGATTGTAGCGCAATTTATGATGATAATCGAAAACTAGTATTTGAAAATACCGAAAAAGGCGTTAGATATCTGCTTGTAAAACCATCTGATGTTGCAGCATATGTTTATCACGGCGCCGCAGATATTGGCGTTGTTGGTAAGGATATTTTGTGCGAATGTGGGCTTTCGGTCTACGAACTATTAGATTTAAAGCTCGGCAAATGTGATATGTGCATAGCAGCTAAAAACGATTATAAAGAAGATACCTCCCGCCCTATTCGTGTTGCAACAAAATTCCCAAATATAGCAAAAGCACATTATATGTCATTTAACCGCGAGATTGAAATTATCAAGCTTAACGGCTCAATTGAGATAGCGCCCTTGGTTGACTTGGCAGATGTTATTGTTGATATAGTTGAAACCGGCACAACACTTAAAGAAAATAATTTAAAGGTGTTTGAGAGAATTTTACCTATTAGCGCAAGACTTATTGCAAACCGCGCATCCTACACCTTTAACACAGAAGAAATAAATCTACTTAGCGGGCGTTTGCAAAAGGCTTTGGAGGAGCAAAAAAATGATTAAAATAATGAAAATTGAGGATACAAAAATCAGCGATATTTTAACGCGTGATATCAACCTTGAAACAGGGGTTGAAGATATTGTGTCCCAAGTTATTGAAAATGTTAAACAAAACGGCGATAAAGCACTTTTTGATTACTGTGAAAAGTTCGATGGCGCAAAGCTTTCCTCACTTGAGGTAGAAAAATCAGAAATTGAAAACGCCTATCTAAATGAAGACAAAGAATTTTTAAAAACAATAGAGCTAGCTAAGGAAAACATACACAAATTCCATAGCCATCAGGTTAGAAACAACTTTATAATCAACGATACCGAAGGTGTTATTTTAGGTCAAAAAATCACACCTATTGAAAAGGTTGGTATTTATGTACCCGGTGGTACCGCAAGATACCCCTCATCTGTTTTAATGAACGCAATCCCCGCCAAAATTGCAGGTGTTAAAGAAATTGTTATGGTGACACCGCCCGACAAAGACGGCTCTATCCCCTCTTACATTCTTGCGGCGGCAAAAATTGCGGGTGTTGATAGAATCTTTAAACTCGGCGGCGCACAAGCTGTTGCCGCTTTAGCACTTGGCACAGAAAGTGTTCCCAAGGTTGATAAAATCGTTGGCCCCGGTAATATTTTTGTTGCTACTGCAAAGCGCAAACTATACGGAATTGTTGATATTGATATGATTGCAGGTCCCAGCGAAATTTTAGTTTTGGCAGATGGTAGCTGTAACCCAAAATTTGTTGCGGCAGACCTACTCTCACAAGCCGAGCACGATAAACTTGCAACCGCAGTTTTAATTACCGATAGCGAACAACTTGCAAAGGAAGTATCATCTGAGCTTGAAAAACAAATCCCCGAACTTCCCAGAGTTGAAATTGCTCGTGCCTCTATTGACGATAACGGAAAAATTATTATAACCAAGGATATGTTTGAGGCTGTAAAAATAAGCAATATTATAGCCCCCGAACATTTAGAGGTTTGTGTTGACGACCCATTTGAACTTTTAAATCTTATTACAAATGCGGGTTCAATATTCCTTGGCAAAAATGTTCCCGAATCACTTGGCGATTATCTTGCAGGTCCTAACCACACACTTCCCACCTCAGGCACCGCAAGATTCAGCTCCCCTCTATCTGTTGATGATTTTATTAAAAAATCCTCTTACATTTATTACACAGGCGATGCTTTGGCAAGGGTTAAAGACGATGTTGTTCGCTTTGCCGAGCGCGAAGGACTTAGTGCACACGCACGAGCCATTTCCAAGCGATTTGAAAAAAGTGAGTGATAAAACTTGAGTAAATTTTTGAGCAGTCTTTACAGTAAGCTCGAGCCCTATACTCCGGGTGAGCAACCTAAGGACAAGCAATATATTAAACTAAATACTAATGAATCACCTTTTCCCCCTTCACCGCAGGTTAAAAAGGTTTTAACTGATGAACTTATTGATGATTTAAATCTCTATCCCGACCCCGAGGTAACAATGCTTAGAGCCGCCCTTGCAAAACACCATTCGGTAGAAAAACAAAACATATTTGTGGCAAACGGCTCAGATGATGTTATTGCATTTTCTATTATGGCTTTTTGTGGTAGAGGCTCAAAACTCGCTTGTCCTGATATTACATATGGATTTTATCCTGTGTATGCCGATTTGTTTGGAGTTGATTTAACCGAAGTCGCTCTAAAGGATGATTTTTCGGTAGATATTTTAGATTACAAGCATTTTAATTGTCCAATTATAATTGCCAATCCTAACGCTCCCACAGGCTTAATGCTTTCCTTAAATGATATCAAAAGTTTGGTTAATCAAAACCAAAACCGTCTTGTGATTATCGATGAAGCCTATATGGATTTTGGCAAAGCAAGTTGTTCAGAGCTTGTAAAAAAATATGATAACCTACTTGTGATTCGCACATTTTCAAAAAGCCGTTCCTTAGCGGGACTAAGAGTTGGTTATGCCGTTGGAAACGCAGAAATAATTAAGGATTTAGAAACAATACGATTTTCATTTAACCCTTATAATATAAATTCTTTAACTATGCGCGCCGCTACCGCCGCCATAGAGGATACTGAATATTATGATAATTGTATTAACCATATTATCGCTAACCGTGAAAACACAAAACAAGAACTATCAAATTTAGGTTTTTATGTTTTAGATTCAAAAGCCAACTTTGTTTTTGCATCGCATCCCGATTATTCGGCAAAAGATTTATACGAGCAGCTTAAAAACAAAGGTATACTTGTTAGGTATTTTGGCAAAGAGCGTATTAAAGATTTTATAAGAATTACTGTTGGTTCAAAAGAACAAATGAAGGCAGTAATAAGTGAAATAAAAAACATATTGAAAGGATGAACACTGTATGAGAACAGCAGAAATCACCCGTAAAACAAACGAAACAGATATTACACTGGCTATCAATTTAGATGGTAGTGGCAAATATTCAGTTGATACAGGTTGTGGCTTTTTAAACCATATGCTAGAACTGTTTTCAAAGCACAGTAGAATTGACCTTAATATAACCTGCAAGGGCGATACTGAGGTTGATTTTCACCACACCGCCGAGGATATTGGTATTGCGCTTGGCGAGGCTTTAAGCACTGCCGCAGGCAACAAGGCGGGAATTATAAGATACGGTCACATTATTTTGCCAATGGATGAGGCTTTGATTCTTACTGCTATTGATTTTAGCGGTCGTTCATACCTGAATTTTGATGTTACAATCCCCTCGGCAAAGGTTGGCGATTTTGATACCGAATTGGTTGAGGAATTTTTTGCCGCATTCACACGCGAGGCAGGTATGAATTTGCACATTAAAAAGCTTGATGGCAAAAACTCACATCACATAATTGAGGGAATATTTAAGGCTGTTGCAAGGTCACTTGCTATGGCTTTGGAGATTGACTTTAAACTAAATGGTGAAATCCCCTCAACTAAAGGTACTTTATAATAGGTGGTATAATTTTGATAGCAATTGTTAATTATGGTTGCGGAAATTTATTTTCATTGCAATGCTCACTCAATTTTTTAAACATTGAATCGGTTATCACAAGCGATGCCGAGGTAATAAAAAAAGCAGACCGCATTATTTTACCGGGTGTTGGTGCCTTTGGTGATGCGATAAAACTTTTAGACAAAACAGGTCTTGGCGAGGTTGTTAAAGCCGAGGCTAAAAAAGGCAAGTTTATTCTAGGTATTTGCCTTGGTATGCAACTGCTTTTTGATAAAAGCTTTGAATATGGTGAGCATTTTGGCTTAGGTCTTATTAAGGGCGAGGTTTCCCCTCTTTCAAGTGATATAAAAGATGATTTAAAAATACCGCATATGGGTTGGAATAGTTTAGAAATCAAAAACACAACCGACCCGATTTTTAAATATACAAACAATAACGATTATGTATATTTTGTGCACTCTTTTTACGGCAAAAACTGTGATGAATCGCTTTTAGCAGTTTCTAACTATGAAGTTAAGGTTCCCGCTATTGTTAAAAACAAAAATGTTTATGGTGCACAGTTTCATCCCGAAAAAAGCGGTGATGTAGGTTTAGGTATTTTAAAAGCCTTTGCAGAGTTGGAGGGATAAAAAATGGAAATTTTTCCTGCTATTGATATACGCGGCGCCAAGGTTGTTAGACTAACCAAAGGCGATTACGATAAAATGAAGGTTTATTGCGATAATCCTTTAGAAATCGCGGATGAATTTATAAACGCGGGTGCAAAAAACTTGCACGTTGTAGATTTAGATGGTGCAAGAGATGGCACTCTATGTAATTTTGATTCTATACGCGCCCTAGCCGAAACAAAAAAACTTTTTATTGAGGTTGGAGGTGGCATACGCACACTTGACAGAATTGAAAAATACCTAAGTCTTGGTGTTTCAAGAGTAATTTTAGGCACAGCCGCAGTCAGAGATTTTTCATTAGTTGAGGATTCTGTAAAAAAGTTTGGCGATGCCGTTGCTGTTGGTGTTGATGCCAAGGAAGGTATGGTAGCAGTTAGTGGATGGGAGGAAGTCACTTCTCTGCCCTCTTTTGAATTTTGTGAAAAATTAAGAGATGCCGGTGTTAAAACAGTTATATATACCGATATTTCAAAAGATGGAGCATTGAGTGGAACAAACATCTCAGCATATGAGCGCCTTGCAAAAATCAAAGGGCTAGACGTTGTTGCATCGGGCGGAATCACCTTTGAAGATGAAATCACCGCGCTTAAAAACCTTGGAACATACGGCGCAATTCTAGGCAAAGCCTTATACGAAGGCAAACTAGATTTAAAACGCGCCTTATCCTTAGCAAAGGAGGAATAATTATGCTTGCAAAACGTATTATTCCTTGCCTTGATGTTAGAAATGGTCGTGTTGTTAAAGGTGTTAACTTTGACGGAATCAAGGATGTTTCTTCCCCCGTTGAACTTGCAAGATTTTATAACAAAAGCGGTGCAGATGAACTTGTTTTTTACGATATTACCGCATCATATGAAAATCGTTCGCTTTTTACCGATGTTTTAAAAACAGTAGCGAGTGAAATTTTTATTCCTCTTACTGTTGGCGGAGGTATAAACACCCTTGATGATTTTGACCGCGTTTTAAAATGCGGCGCTGATAAAGTTTCTGTAAATTCGGGAGCAATCAAAAACCCGAAACTCATTGAACAAGCGGCTAAAAAATATGGTGACCAATGTGTCGTTTTATCTATGGATATTAAGCGTGTTGACGGCGAATTTCATATTTTTTCCACAGGCGGCAGAACCGACACTAATATTAACGCTTTAGATTGGGCGGTTAACGGTGAACAAAGCGGTGCAGGTGAGCTTGTGGTAAATAGCATTGATACCGATGGTGTTAAAAACGGCTTTGATTTAGAGATGCTTTATGAAATTCAAAGCAGAGTCAATATTCCTGTTATTGCTAGTGGCGGTGCAGGTAAAAAGGAAGATTTTTTAGAACTTTTTAAAGCAGGTGTTGCAGATGCAGGTCTTGCAGCATCGGTGTTCCATTTTAAAGAAATAAACATTAAGGATTTAAAACAATATTTAAGAGATAACAAGATTGAAATGAGGGTTTAAAATGTTTGATTTAAAATATAACAGTGATGGTCTTATTCCCGCAATAGTTCAAGACCACTTTACAAACAAGGTTTTGATGCTTGCCTATATGAATGAGGAATCGCTTAAAATTAGTATTGAAGAGGGCAAAACCTGTTTTTATAGCCGTAGCAGAAATGAGCTTTGGCGCAAGGGTGAAACCTCGGGCAATTTTCAGGAGATTGTTTCAATCAAAACCGACTGTGACCGCGACACCTTGTTAATTGATGTAATTAAAAACGGTCCCGCTTGTCACACAGGTAGCGAATCATGTTTTTTTGAGTGTATCAAAGAGGGCAAAGATGCATTTTCATATGAGGGATTATATAATATGCTTCTTGACCGCAAGTTAAATAAAAAAGAGGGTTCATATACCACCTATCTTTTTGAAAAAGGAATTGATAAAATCCTTAAAAAAGTTGGCGAGGAATCTACCGAGGTTATCATTGGCGCTAAGGGTGGCGACAAGGAAGAAACCGTTTTTGAGATTGCCGACCTTTTATATCACATAACAGTTATGATGATTGAAATGGGAATTTCTCTTGAAGATGTTACAAAAGAACTTGCTAAACGCCATATCGTTGACCATAAAGTAAAGCAGGAAAAAATGCAATAAGCATAAAAACCAATATTTACTCTCACACTTTACAACACAATTAACTTTGGGTTTAATGATGCAATTAAATACTGTATTAACTGTGGTATTAAAATTTTATATTTTCTTCGCAAAAGCGGTTTTAAAGGGCTAGGACTATAAATAACCCTCCAATTAAGTTTTTTAAAAAATTGTAGACTTAAAAAATTTTTTATGATATAATAACTTTGACTAAGGAGTGATTATATGAAAAAAGGTTATATCGCTTTAATTATTATTGCCGGCATATTTATAAATATTGTTTATATGCTTTGTTCACCCTTATTTTTAGTTTTTGGAGGGTTGAGTTTTGCATTTGTTGATGAAATCGCAGGCGATGATGCCATTATTGAAATAGACAGTTATCGTTTATGCAAGGATAAAAACGGAGAATATGTTATTATTATCAAATACTTACTAAATAATCAAGGTAAGGAGCCTACTACACTCTGTTACGAAGGGGATTTTTATGTTTATCAAAATGGTGTAGGCCTAACCGAGTGTTTTGAGCTTCCAAAGAAATGTAATTACGATTCAGAAGACCAATACAAAAATGTAAAAGGTGGAGTAAAATATTACGCCGAGATTGCTTATTTTCTCAACGATCTAGATAATGATGTTCAGATCGAAGTAGAAGATTACGGCTTCTTTACTGAAAAAAAAGAAAAGGTGTTTAAACTTAATTAAAAGATGTGCGCTTAATTGCCTAATGTTAAAAAACAGATGTGTGGAAATTTCCACACATCTGTTTTTTATACCTGCAAATTAAATCCATATCCAACCGCGATTCCAATAGCGGCAGACATTAAAATAATTAGAATCGGATGAACCTTTTTAAATGATAAAATAGACATTACTATAAAAATTACAACCGAAATATAAAAGGCTAAACCAGTGAATACCGAAAGTGTAATTCCCGCGGGAAACAAAACAGTTAAAGCAATTGAAATAACCGCTGAACCAATCAGACCAATAACTGTGGGTTTTAGGCCCGACATACAACCCTTAACAACACTGCTATTTTTGAACTTATCATAGCATTTTGCAACAATTAAAATAATCATAAATGATGGAAGCACAACACCGAGAGTAGCACAAAACGAACCGAATATTCCGCCCATCTCACTACCGATATAGGTAGACATATTAACGGCAAACGGACCGGGTGTACTCTCGCTAACAGCCACAAAGTTAACTAGTTCATCACTGGAAATCCAGTTGTGTACCATAACCTCTTTTTGAATTAGCGGTAGCATAGCATAACCGCCACCAAAGGTAAAAAGCCCTATTTTAAAGAAGGTCCAAAAGAGTTCAAAATAAATCATTTTATCTGCCTCCTTGCTTTAATCAAAGATGAAACCAAGCCAACTAGTGCCGAGGCGGCAATAATAATTAAAACGCTAACATTAGTAAAGGCGGCAACAATAAAAGCAACCGCCGCTATGCTATATGCCAAAACAGATTTTGGGCATTTTTTATACATTGTAAAAAATGCTTTTAAAATCAGCGCCAAAACACCCGCGCGTATACCAAAAAAGGCATATTTAACAACCGTTAACGATGCAAATTCTCTTAACAGATATGATATTAAAAGAATAACAACAAAGGATGGCAAAACAACACCTAAAGTAGCGGTAACAGAACCAATTACTCCGCAGGTTTTATATCCAATAAAGGTTGCGGAATTTATTGCTATCGGTCCGGGCGTTGATTCTGCTATTGCGATAATATCAAATATGTCATCATCGGTAACCCATTTTTGCTTTTCTACAACCTCTTTTTGAATTAGAGGAATCATAGCATATCCGCCGCCAAAGGTGAAGGCGCCTATCTTAAAAAAGCACCAAAAAAGCTTTAAAAATCTGCTAAATTTACTTTGCTCTTTCAAAATTCACACCCCTACTTCATTTCTACAACCGTTACACCATCTTCGCCTTCGCCGAAAAGACCGGGACGACAAGATTTAACCGATGGATGATTTTTCAAATGACCTCTTACTGCTTTTTTAAGCACACCTGTTCCCTTTCCGTGAATGATTGTAACAAACTCCACACCCGACAGAACAGACTCATCTAAAAATCGGTCTAGTTCTAATATTCCCTCATCCGAGGCAAAACCCCTAATATCAAGCTCGCGTGATATATTACGCTCCGCTTTTGATTTAATTCCCTTAACATTACGGGTTATCTTTTTGTTATTTAGCTTTGAAGTAAAAAGACCTAAATCATCAACCGAAACCTTGGTTTTTAGTGAACCTATCATTACAAAAACGGTCTTTTTATCATCACTGATTTTATCAATTATTCCCTCGCGAGTAAAACCTTTGATTTGAACTATATCGCCAACAACAAAGGGTCGGTCGGGTTTACTAAGCGTAAACTCCTCTTTTTTATTATAGGAGTCTACTGCATTTTCCATTCCCGTAATGGTTTGCTTAGCAAGAGTACGAGCCTTTTGAGCCATCTCGCTACTGTTTTGGCGGTTTAACTGCTTTTTAAGTTCATCAATTTCGTTAAGAAGTCTATTAGACTGTTCTCTAGCCTGTTCAATAATATCATTTGCTTTTTGACGGGCATTTTCAAGCATTTTATCTCGTTCACGCTGTATCTCGTGCAAGCGGTCACCTGTTGCTTTTTTATTTTTCTCAAGTTCGCTTTTAATTTTGTTAATCTCTGCCCTATCCTTTTCGGCAGAAATATATGCATTTTCAAGCTTTGCAACAACCGTTTCAAAGCGGCGGTTATCCTCAGACACAAAGCCCTCTGCCTTGTTTACAATGTTTTCACTCAGTCCCAAACGCTTAGAGATAGCAAATGCATTTGACCTACCGGGTATACCAATCAAAAGACGATAGGTTGGTTTTAGGGTTTCAACGTCAAACTCGCAACAAGCATTTTGTGCGCCAACAGTATCTAGTGCAAAGGCTTTAAGCTCTGAATAGTGGGTTGTTGCAACTACAGTACTTTTTCTATCTATTAGTTCGTTTAAAATTGATATGCTTAACGCGGCACCTTCTATTGGGTCGGTACCCGAGCAAAGCTCATCAAACAAAACTAATGTATTTTTGCCCGCAGAATTTAAAATATCAATAATATGGTTCATATGGGATGAAAATGTAGAAAGCGACTGCTCAATACTTTGCTCATCACCTATATCGGCATAAACACCATCAAAAACTGCAATTTTGCTATTATCATCTGCAGGTATCATAAGTCCCGAACACGCCATAAGGGTAAAAAGACCAATGGTTTTAAGAGAAACTGTTTTACCTCCCGTATTAGGACCCGTAATAACTAAAACATTATATTCCTCGCCCAGTTTAACCGTAATAGGAACCACATCTTTTTTAGGAATTAGCGGATGCCTTGCATTCTTTAAATATACCTTACCATTAGAATTTATTAGAGGCATTGATGCTCGCATACTAAAGGCAAGATTTGCCTTAGCAAAACACAAATCAAGCTCTATAAGTGCGTTATATGAAGTTGTCATACTGTCTGCAAAGGTTGCCGCCTCTGCCGAAAGTTCGGCTAAAATACGTTCAATTTCTTCCTTTTCCTTAGACTGCAAAACCTTGATTTCGTTATTTATTTCAACAACCGACATTGGCTCAACAAACAAAGTAGCACCAGATGCCGAGGTATCATGCACCAAGCCTTGAATTTGACCTCTATGCTCTGCTTTTAGGGGAACAACATATCTTCCCTGTCGCATAGTTACAATCGTATCCTGCAAATATGTGGAATATTTTGAGTCCCTTACAATTTGGTCGAGTCTGCTTTTTATATTAAGAGATGCATTTTTTAGTTTTCGTCTGATATCGGCTAATGTTTGTGATGCATTATCGTTAAGTTCATCCTCGTTTTTAATGCAAAAGAAAATTCTTTCTTCAAAATATTTATTGGGATACAGTACCTCAAAAAAATCATCTAACGAAGACTCTTTATCGCTTGAATTTTGCTTCCAATCCTTTACAGAGCGCACTACCCTTAAAAGTTCCCCAATATCAAGAAGCGCGGGTATAGTTAAAACGCTACCCGCCTTTGCATTTGACAAAAAAGAATTAACATTTTGAACATTGCCAAAAGAAGGCGCACCAAAACGAGCGATGAGAGAATAAGCATCACCCGTTTTTTTAAGTTCTTTTTCAACCTCATTAACCGAAAAACTTGGCAGAATATTTAATGCCATATCTTTAGTATCGGTTAATGATGCCTGTCTAGATAAAAGCCCCAGAACCTTATCCAATTCCAGAGCCTTTATGCTTCGTTTTAAATCTTTCATATACACGCATCCTACTTTAATGATAAATAAAAATCAAGCGTTTTATAATGATGCTCACTTTGAATACTAACATACCTCTCGGTAATAGAGGATAAAATTTTCATATCATCATCGGGTATTTCAAAGCTATAAATTTTATCGAAGGGCGAATAAACTATATGCCGCATCGCCGCTAACAATGTAGTATTTAAGGTTGCTACATTTTTTGATGGCTTTGCGCAATTAGGACAAATTAGGTTGCCCTCCTCAAGAGAAAAATAGGGTAAATTACTATTCTCCGCGCAGTTTTCACAACCTGTTAAATCGGGCATAAAACCCGCCAAAGAAATCATTTTAAGCTCGGTAACGGCTTTAATTAGTTCTATTGGTTTTGTTCCTTTTGTTAAAAAAAACATAGAATTTAAAACAAGCCGTAATATATCTGTTGCCTCAAACTCCTCTGGGGTGAGTTTTAAAGCCATTTCACAAAAATACTGTGCCAAAGAAAGCGCCTCTAAATTATATCTCAAATCAAAAAACAGTTCAATGGGTGATGAATCGATTACCTTATATGTATCCTTGTTTTGATACAAGGTAAAGTTTGAATAACAAAGCAAGGATGTGGCGGCAGAGTTTTTAGATTTCATTCGCCGCACACCATCTGCAAACGCCCTTATAATTCCGTGCTCGTGGGTTAGAATAACAAGCAGTTTATCATTTTCACCTATATTGGTTTCCTTGATAATAAGTCCCGGAGTTTGTATTTTCATTTTTCTTTTGGTCCTCCTGACTTTTTTTATCTGCCGCATATGATAAATATGCTAAAACCGAACCGTTTTTTAAAAATTCATTCCACTTATCATTATCGTTCATTTTTGTATCCCCTTTGCTTTTATAAAAATATTTTTAGCAAAAGTGAATACGCTATAAGCGGAAAAATTATGAATTGTTTTTAACTAATTTTTATTGGTCAAGACCGAGGGAATGAATAATACCTCCCCTATTGCGCCAATCCTCTTTAACCTTTACCCAAAGTTTAAGGGATGTTCGGCAACCAAAAAATTCCTCGATATCCTTACGAGCCATACTGCCGATTTTTTTGAGCATTGAACCGCCTTTGCCAATTAAAATACCTTTATGGCTATCCTTTTCGCAGTAGATGGTTGCACCAACCTCTAAAATCGGCTCACCCGCACTATTATCGCGCTCATAAAACTGCTCAATATCAACCGCCGTACCGTGTGGAATTTCATCACTTAGTGTGCGGAGAATTTTTTCTCTAATGATTTCGGCAATCATAACCTTATCAGGTTGGTCGGTAACAGTATCCTCATCGAAAAAATGCACCGACGGGATGCAAAAACCATAAAGTTCTGATAAAACCGCATCAACACCATCGCCGCTTTTTGCCGAAATTGGAACAACTGCTGCAAAATCATAAGCCTTTGCATAGGCAGAAATCATTAAAAGAAGCTCGTCCTTCTTTTCTAGCAAATCGATTTTATTTACTGCTAAAACTGCGGGTAGCTTACGCTTTTTAATTTCGCTAATCAGTTCAACCTCTGCGGGCGGTAGATTTTCGGGGGCAAACTTAAACTTAGGCGCCGCCTCAACAACCAAAATTGCCGCCTCAACATCGCTAAGTCCAGTTTGCGCCGCCTTGGTCATATATTTATCAAGCATATTTCTCGGTTTATGAAAACCTGGGGTATCAACAAAAACTATTTGTTTTTCATCAATATTATGCACACCCATTATACGAGTACGGGTGGTTTGCGGCTTATCCGAAACTATTGCTACCTTTTGGCCAACCATTTTGTTTACGAGTGATGATTTGCCAACATTTGGTCTTCCTACAACGGCTATAAAAGCCGATTTTGTATCTTTTTTCAAGTTATTACCTCTATATTTTTTATTCTTCATATGTATCCTCGGTATCACGCAGAACACCGAGTTTAGCCAAAACAAGCTCTTCTTTTTCACGCATTTTCATCTGCTCCAAACCACCGTTTACATGGTCATATCCCAACAGGTGAAGCATTGAATGAACCGTTAAAAAAGCAATTTCTCTTTGCAGAGTGTGACCGTAACTATCCGCCTGTTTTACAGCGTGTTCTGCAGATATAACTATATCACCAAGCATTTTGGCGCCATTTTCGGGGTTTACATCATATACACCATTTTCACCAAGAGGAAAGGAAAGAACATCGGTAGCGCTCTCGATTTTTCTGTGCTCTGTATTGAGGATTTTAATTTCTTCATCATCAACAAAGGTTACATTAACTTCTGCCGAATCTTTAAAGTCTTCTGTAACTAAAACAGCATTACAAGCACGTCTTACAAGAAGTCGAATGCCTGATGGCAGTTTAATATTATTTTGTTTTTCTGTGATAATTACCTTTGTTTTCATTTACTTTGTTTCCTCCTGTTTTCTTCATGACGTTCATAAGCCTTAATAATCTCCATAACAAGTTTGTGGCGGACAACGTCCTTACCGCTTAGCTTGATTATTGAAATATCATCAACGCCCTTTAGAATCGTCATAATATCCTTTAGTCCTGATTTTTTGCCGTCGGGCAAATCAATCTGTGTTATATCACCCGTAACAACCGCCTTTGAATTAAAGCCTAAACGGGTTAAAAACATTTTCATTTGCTCACAACTTGTGTTTTGAGCCTCATCCAAAATAATAAAGCTATCATCAAGAGTACGACCACGCATATAAGCCAAAGGCGCAACCTCAATATCGCCACGTTCTTGATAGCGTGTAAACGCTTCTGCACCAAGCATATCAAAAAGAGCATCATAAAGCGGTCTTAAATATGGGTCTACCTTTTGTTGCAAATCGCCGGGTAAAAAGCCTAATTTTTCACCCGCCTCAACCGCGGGGCGAGTTAAAATTATTCGGCTAACCTGTTTTGCTCTAAATGCCTTTACCGCCTGAGCCACCGCAAGATAGGTTTTACCCGTTCCCGCTGGACCAACACCTACCGTAATTGTATTTGATGAAATTGCCTCTAAATATTTACGCTGACCTAGTGTTTTTGGTTTTATCGGCTTTCCCTTGGCGGTTATGCAAACACAGTCTGAATCTGTTAAAAGAGATAATTTTTCATCATTATTTTCTCTAACCAATGAAAAAACATAATGTAGGCTCTGCTCTGTTATAATCTCGCCCTTATCCAAAAGTGTCAAAAGACCGTTGATTGCACGAATTGCAAGCATAACATTATCAGTTTCGCCACGCACCTTAATCTCGCTGGAGTGGGTGGAAACACTAACAGAATATTCCTTTTCAATTTGATGAATATTCTCATCAAAATTGCCAAACAAATTTACAATATGCTCTATTCTATCAATGCTAACAGACTGCTCAAACATTTAAACCCTCCTGAATATTCAGCTACAGTAATATCATAACATATTTTTATACTAATTTCTAGTATCAAGCCGCATTTTTTCTTCTAATGCGACATCTTTTATGCACCTGATTTTACATTTTATAAACAATTCGTTGTTTTTTAAATAACATTCGTCATTTCTCTTGATTATTTCACCATCACCAAGGTAATTTTTGATTTTGTTTTCCAAAATTTTCATAGCCCTTTTGTTAGCATTTTTCTCACTTAATTTATATTTTGTTTTTTTAAGTTTATAAAAATTTCTGTTTATTATTTTTACAGGGATATACGAACTACCCGAGGAAATATTTGTTTCAATATTATTTGTTTCATAGTAGCCTGTTATCTCCCCAAAGAAAAGCGGCAAATTTACCCCAAAAAAGCTTAAAACAGAACGTTTTTCTATTTTATTTGTTTTTAAATATTCTGTAATCTCGAGCTTTTGTGAAACTAAAAATTCTTTCTCTGTTTCAACATATATTTTGCCAATCGACCTTGTAAAACTGCTTGTTTTATCTTCATATTCATTTATTCCCGAAACCAAAAGTTGACCATTTTCCACTGCATCGCCCGGTTTTACATTTAACACACCGCTTTTTACTTCAACCCTTTTAACAATCCCCTCTTCAGATGCTTTAAGATTTGATGGTTGGGTATCTTTATCATCACTTTTTTGGGTTTCAACAACATCAACAGTAAGCTTAGAACCCTCAATATTTATCGCCGCCCAAGAAAGCTGCTTTTGACAAATCAATAACTCGTTTCTTTTTGTTTCGGGGTCAATATCTGATATTTTTACTCCCTCATATATCCCAATTTCTTTAAGTGAATTTAAAATTTCTAGGCTGCTTACCGATGTGTTCCCACTAATGCAGATGTTCCAAACAAAACCTGACATAAAATTTAGCATCAAAAACATTAAAGCAATCCCAACCGCTATTCCATATCTTTTTTTATTTTTTGCTATAAAAAACGGAAGTCCAACCTTTTTGGTAATGTGAACCTTTGCAGAAATGTTTCTTTTATATATTCTTAACCTTTTAAAAGATGCTATACCAATTTTAAAATACAGTTTATCCTTTTTAAGTAGCACACGCCAAATATTTATTCCCTTTGCGGCGCACAAATTTAAAAGTTTTTCGGGATGATTTGATGTTACGCGCACATACAAATAGCCACAAACCAAACGATACAAAAATACTAACATACGGCTCTCCTAACAATATTCCAAACTTTTTATAGTGCCTCTAACGGTTAAAGAGGTTGCAGAATAATCTGAGATATCAAAATCCACTCCTGTTATAACTAAAATACGATTGCCGATATTTACCTTTATTAACATCTCTGAGTACTCAATAATTCCGTAACAACCATCAATAACCGCCTCTTTGTCTGCTATTAAGGTTATGTGCGCCGATTTGCCTAGCGGATCACATGGGAAATCTATAGTTTTACCTAAAAGGTCTAATTTTGCCGACGCCCTTTTTTTGCCAAGCCGTATTTTTTTAGACATATAATTTTCTCCCTTTAAAATATAATATTATGTTATAACTTATGAATATAATTTAATAAAAATACATTCGAGGGTGTGGATATGCAAAAAACTGAATATTCGTTTTTTAACAATTCTAAATTATATGCCTTAACGCTATTTGTAACGGCGGCAACCGCGATATTATGCAATCCATCTGTTGCTTCAAAAGGCGCGTTTGAAGGGCTAAAAATTTGCTCATCCGTTATTATTCCCGCCCTATTTCCCTTTACTGTTATATCATTGTTTTTTCAAAAAAGCGGTGGTATTAGTATAGTAGGCAAATTATTTGAACCAATTTCTGTTAAAGTTTTTAAAATAAGCGGAAAATATTTCACTACTGTTTTATTATCACTTTTAGGCGGTTATCCAATAGGCGCAAAAATGATAAACGAACTTTATAAAACAAAAGAAATCTCGAAACAAAACGCAAAAAATCTTTTGAAAATATGCGTTAATCCAAGCCCTTCTTTTTATATTTCTGTTATTGGTTATAGTTTATTAGGTAGTAAGCAAATTGGTGTTCTTCTTTTTGTTGCAAATATAGTGGCTTGTTTTTTTCTGTTGTTTTTAAACCGATTTAAATATAAAAAGCAAAACACAAATCCCCCAAACAAACCACATATTAAAAATTCACTATCCGATGCCTTTGTAGAAAGCGTTACAGATGCATCTAAAACTATGATTTATATCTGCGGTTGGGTTGTGTTTTTTTCTTCGCTTAGTGCTATGCTAAAAAAAGTTATAACTCATAGCATTTTATATGCATACATTACCGCACTTTTAGAAATAAGCTTTGGCTCAGTTGAAATTTGCAAAATAGGAGCACCATTTTATATAATAGCGTTTTTACTTTCATTTGGCGGTTTATCAACAATTTGTCAAGTAAAACAAGCCGCATCAACACTTAAGCCCTCAATATTAACTCTTGTTTTTT
>JAZNIK010000056.1:0-3783 GCA_045577495.1 Acutalibacteraceae bacterium | reverse complement strand
CATGGCTACGATCCGACTTCTGTTTGCGGCAAAAAGCAAATTAACCAAAAACCTTGCAAACGGCGACGCCAAAAGACCTCGTCTTTTATCCAAAAAGCAAGGTACCTTGAATTTTTTAGATGCTAAACCGAGCCTTCGCTCGTATTTAGAAATATCACGCGCTATGATAACAAAATCCTCATAGCGATATTTTTCGTTTCGCACTAAGTTGTGTATTTTTCTAAAGGTATATTCAATCTCCTCTAACGGAGAGGAAAATTCACCATAAAAAACATTTTGACTATTTTCTTGCCGCTCATCCTTAAAATCATCAGATAAAAGTTTTTCAAGCACTTTCAAATCGGGTGAATTATGCCTTGTTTCATTAAGGTAAACAGGCTCTGCTACTTCAACCCCATAGTCAAATGCATATCTTTTTAAACGCTCAGCGGTAGCGCAAATATTTGAAAATACACCCGCGCCGCAAAGCTTGTCCTCCCCATCACAACAAAGAGAAATAACAACCTCTTTACACTGAGAAATCAGAAGCTTTAGAACCTTTAATTGCTCACCCGTAAAGCCTTTAAAAGCATCTATATAAACTGTTTTGCCTTTAAAAAATCCGTTTTGCTCTGCCTTTTTATAAAAAATTTCAAGTTCATCTAGGGGGTCAATATAAACCCCTTTTAGAAGATTATCATAGGTAGCATAAATCAAAGCAATTTCTGAAACCTTGTCGCTTAGAATTTTATTATCAAGCTCGGTTGCAGATTTTAAGAGTGCGTCGCTTGATACACCCGCCATTTTAAACTCACCAATCAAGATTGAAAGTTGTTTTATAAACGTGGTTGAATTGATATATTTTTTAAATACACTAATTTCTGCCCCGAGTTTTTTTAAAGCCTTGCTTAGCAAAATAATTCTTTGGGAATCGGTTAGTTTAATACCGGATATTCCGCCATAAAGCTGACCTGCGGTTTCGCACAGTCTTGTAAAACTAAGCACATTAACCTTGCTCATAAAACCGTCACCCAAAAGGGATAGCATAGCCTTTTCTGTTTCAAAGGTATACTGCTCCGGCACGAGTAAAATTAAATTGTTGTTTGCATTTATAGCCTGCTTTTTAATATTGTTATGAATATAGTATGTTTTTCCCGAAGCGGCTCTACCAAACACAAATTGAAGCATACAGTTATATCTCCTAATTTCAGTTTTTGTTATACTTTTTTACAAATAACAAATTAAACTAATCCAATTATAATTCTACCACAAAAAGTGTTTTTTTGCAATAAAATATATCTTACTAAACCTTTAAAATAAGGGCAATGTAAAACGGCGAACCACCTATTTGTGATTCGCCGTTTAGGTATTTAAAAATTATAATTCAAATCTTACTGAATGACCGCCGTGTTGATATGCTGTATATTTAACTCCTGCGGCATCAAACATCTTTTTAGAGGCGATAACGCTATCGGTTGAAGCATATTTATCCTCTAAATAAACAACCTCTTTTATGCCTGTTTGAATGATTGCCTTGGCACACTCATTACAAGGGAACAATGTGCAATAAACTCTGCAACCCTTTAATGTGCCACCTCTAAAATTAAGTATTGCATTGAGCTCTGCGTGGCAAACAAATGGATATTTTGTATCCAAAGTGTTGCCCGAACGCTCCCAAGGAAAATCATCATCAGAGCAACCGCATGGCATACCATTGTAACCAACCGACATAATACGATTTTCATCATTAACAATGCAAGCACCAACCTGAGTTCCGGGGTCCTTACTACGACCTGCAGAAAGCATTGCAACCCCCATAAAATATTCATCCCAATTTAAATAACCGTTGCGCTTCATTAAAACTTCTCCTTTCTTTTTTTATAGATAACTCTAACCAAGAGAACAATAAACATAATTAGCGGAAAGATAGATGCCGTTATAAATCCAAACTGCATTCCCTTAGTTGATGAACCTTGACCTAAGAAATTAAAGCTAGGATTTTTCTGGGTTAAATCTGCAACAATGCCCAAAATCCAAGGACCAAGTGCACAACCTAAATCTCCAAAAATCGCCAATGAACTAAAAACAACTGTTCCGCAAGAGGCAAACTGCTTTGCGCCAAGACTTAATGCACCAGGCCACATAATACTTACAGACAATCCACAAATTGAACAACCAATAACACCGATAATCGCATTATTAGATAAACCAACAAGCAAGTAACATATAACACAAAGCAAGGCGCAGCACATTAAAACCTTATCAAGTTGTATCCTTTTGCTAAACCCCGCAAAAAGTATTCTACCAATCCCCATAAAAACCGCAAACATACAGGGTCCAAGCAGGTCACCCAGCCACTTATCAACCGAGAAACCAACCTCAACAAAAAATGATGACCACTGTGCCATTGCGAGTTCTGAGGCTCCACCGCAAAGCATTAAAACTACATATAAATAAAATGATTTATTTTTGAATATAACAAATGGGGTTCTTGCGTGATTTTCATCTGTTTGAAGTTCAATAATTTCTGCCTTTGAAAAAATGAAAGTATTTATAAAGGGCAAAACAGACCAAAACAATGGTAAAATAAACCAATTATTTCTACCTATAGCAAGTAAAAGCAATGTTGTTATAACAACTGTTAAAACCTGACCCCAACAATAAAACGAGTGTAAAAAACTCATATTACCCGCTTTATTTTGTGTTGGCAATGCCTCAATAATCGGGCTGATTAACACTTCTGTAAAGCCACTTCCTACCGCCAAAACAATTATAGAAAGCATAATACCAATGTATGCAGGCATTATAAATGGTAGAACCGCCATAAGCACATAACCAAACCCAGAGCAAAACTGTGCTAGCAATACACACCTTTTATAGCCGATACGAGGCACAATATACACCGAAAGAGCATCTATAAAAAGTTGTGCAATAAAATTAACAAAAATAAGTCTGCCTAACTTTTCAAGCGATATTCCGTAGGGCTCTGCATTAAAAACAACAAACAAGAGTGCGGTTAGATTATTAACTACCGCCTGAATTATGTAACCAAAATAACAAGCTGTTTTGGTTATTTTATAATTTGGCTTCATTTTATTATGCACCAATAATCAAATTTTTTAATTCCGCTGCATTATTAGCAAAAGCCTTAGCGCCGAATTTTTCAAGTTCGGATTTTTCTCTAAAGCCCCAAAGCACGCCAATAGGATATGCACCTGCATTAACACCCGCAGCAACGTCCATACCCGTATCACCAACAAAGGCACATTCTTTCGGTGACACTTTAAGCTCATCCATAGCCATAAAAACACCTGTTGGATCGGGCTTTGCTGGTACACCCTCGCGAAGACCTAAAACATAATCAAAACTATCGCCAAACACCTTTTGAACTACCTTTTCCGCCATTTCTTGCGCTTTGTTTGTAACGACTGCAAGAATATAGCCTTTATCTTTTAGTTCAGTTACAAGCTCTGCTACGCCATCATATGATACTGTATTATCTGCATAATGGATAGCATAATGCTGCATAAATTCTGTTTTAAGTGTATCTAAAATTTCGGGAGTTCTTTTATCTTCAGGAGTGGCGCGTTCAATCATTTTTGCAATTCCGTCACCCGCAAAATACTGAAATGCCGAAACGGGATGAACAGGATACCCGTGATTTTTTAAAACATAATTAACCGATACAGATAAGTCTATAAGCGAATTAACCAAAGTGCCATCTAAATCGAAAAAGACTGCCTTAAACTTCATAATACCACCCAAAATATAGTTATCTTAACTATTATATTACAAATGATGGCA
>JAZNIK010000055.1:0-20830 GCA_045577495.1 Acutalibacteraceae bacterium | reverse complement strand
TTAAAATCCCTCTTTTTATGCGGTTTTTCTATGCTTCTATTATACCATATTTACACTGCTTTTTCATCCTGTTTTTGCAAAAAAATGACCGCTGACTTACCTTTGTCAGCGGTCTGAAACCGACCTATTGGTCGGTTTCTGTTTTGGTGGGAGCGGGTGGATTCGAACCACCGAAGTCGAAGACAACAGATTTACAGTCTGCCCCCTTTGGCCACTCGGGAACACTCCCATATTAACTTTTCGTGCAAACCCTCTCAGGCTTCAAGTCCGAGGATAGTTTGCAAAAAAATAATGGAGCTGGTGGACGGACGAAGTTTTTCTTGACAGAAAACCTTCCGTGCTCGGTCACCGCACATTCTGTGCAGTACCGCCCTTCGCACTTCGTTGCTAAAAACAATTATCAATTGTTTTCTTAACGCAACTCACCCTCTTAGGCTTCAAGTCCGAGGACAGTTTGCAAAAAAATAATGGAGCTGGTGGACGGACTTGAACCCCCGACCTGCTGATTACAAATCAGCTGCTCTACCAACTGAGCTACACCAGCAAACTAAAGCGCCCAAATACTATACCATAAAAAAAATATAAAGTCAAGCGAAATATTTGATTTTTTTTATTTTTTTTGAAAAAATATATAAATATTAAAATAGGGTTGACAAATATAACTTCACATTGTATCATTGTGTTAGTCGAGTAATACAATGCAAGGGGGCGAATGGCAAGTGAATTTTGAGTTTGATAACAACACACCAATATATATTCAGTTGGTTGAGCAATTAAAAACAAAAATAATTTCAAGCCAAATATCCCCGGGGGAGAGATTGCCGTCTATCAGGGAGTTGGCGCTTAAAACTCGGGTAAACCCCAACACAATGCAAAAGGCGTTAGGTGAGTTAGAGCAATTAAAACTTATATACACTGATAGAACAAACGGCAAATTTGTAACAGAGGATAAAAACCTTATAAGCAAGTTTAAAGATGAATCCGCCAATACTTTTGCATTAAAATATTTTAATGATATGCAAAAATTAGGGCTTAATCAAAAGGAAGCAATCGAGTATCTTAAAAAACTGAAAGGGGAAGAATAATGGAACTTTTAGAGTGCATTAACCTAACAAAAAACTATGGAAACAAAAAGGTTTTGCAGGATGTTAATTTAAATATCCCTCGCGGTAAAATTATAGGTTTGCTTGGTAAGAATGGAACGGGCAAAACTACCCTTATAAAGATTATAAACAATTTATTGACTGCATCTTCGGGCGAGGTTTTAATAAATGGGAAGCCCATTGGGGTTGAAAGTAAAAAAATTATATCCTATCTGCCGGAGCGAACCTATTTAGAAAAACAAATGACGGTTGAACAGGTTATAAAGTATTTTTGCGATTTTTATGCCGATTTTGATGCCGAAAAGGCAAGGACTCTTATTAAAGATTTAAACCTTGATTTAAACCAAAAACTTGCAAAAATGAGTAAAGGTATGCAAGAAAAGGTTCAACTTGTGCTTGTTATGAGCCGTAGGGCAGACCTTTATATTTTAGATGAGCCGCTTGGTGGCGTCGACCCAGCCACACGCGATTATATACTTGATACAATTCTCACTAATTTTAATGAGGACGCAAGCGTTATAATCTCCACTCATCTTATAAGCGATGTTGAAAGAATTCTGGATGAGGTTATATTCATAGATAACGGCAAAATTGTATTAACCTCGCCAAGCGACGAGCTTAGAAATAAAGAGAATGCCTCGATAGATGAAATTTTCAGGAGGATGTTTAAATGCTAAAAAAACTTCTTAAATATGATTTAAAAAATGTTTATAAGGTGTTAGTGATTTTTTATGCTCTCTCCTTGTTTTTTGCGGTTCTTACAAGGGTGTTTTTAAGCATCGAGAACTCCTTCATAATGAATATAATAGGTAGAGTGTGCAGCGGTGTCACTATTTCAATGATATTTAATGTTTTAATCAATAATATTTTGCGTATGTGGTCAAGGTTTAGAACAAATTTATATTCCGATGAGGGATATTTAACCCATACCTTGCCCGTAACAAAAACCCAGCTTTACGCATCAAAAACCGTATGTGCAATAATATCTCTTTTTGTAAGCTTTGCGGTTATTGGCATTACGTTTTTTATTGCCTATTATTCAAAAGAAAATATCGAGATGGTTAAAGGTGTGCTATTGCCGATGGCTAAGGCATATAATAGCAGTATTGTTGCAATTCTGTGCGTGTTTTTGTTTATTTTGTTTTTGCAATTCTTTAATATTTTGCAGTGCGGAACATTGGGTATTATCTTAGGTCATAGAATGAACAGTTCAAAAATCGGCTATTCGGTTTTGTTCGGCTTTGTATCTTACTTAGCCTCGCAAAACATCGCTTTGTTAGGGGTGTTTATATGCTCCCTCTTTAGCAAAGAGCTTATGAATTTGTTTATAACCAATGACATTGTTGGAATAGAGCAGATAAAAACCATTTTGCTTATTGCGATTATAATCTATGCTGTAATAATATCAATCGTTACAGTTGTAAGCGCTAAGCTTTTTAAAAAGGGTGTAAATTTAGATTAAAAAATTTCTTGACAAACTATAACATTGCAATTATAATATGAATATAATTTTAATAAGGCGTTTGAGCGAAAAGTAGTATCCGCTTTTTGTGTTTAAGAGAGCTGTTGTTTGGTGAGAAACAGTAATACGGGTTGCGGTGAATTCATTTCGTTAGCTGTGGGCTGAAGGTTTTACTGAGTAGGCTTTACCGGGTGCGACCGTTATATCGTAAGAGTGTATTTGCACTTATTGAGGTCTTTTTTGCGAAAAAAAGATAAAGCAGAGTGGTAACACGGTGTTAAACTGTCCCTGCATCCTTTTTTAAGGATGCAGGTTTTTTGTTTGTTAATTTTGTTTTTTAGCAAGTAAAATTGCTTTAAATATTTTTAAAAAGGGAGTTTTTAAAATGAAAAAAATTATATCTTTAGCATTAACATTGGTTTTATGCCTTTCGGTGTGCTTTATGTTTGCTGCTTGCGGCGGCGAAACCATCAAAGTAAACCCCGATAAAGAGGAATACACCATTGGTATTTGTCAGCTTGTAACACACGACTCTTTGGATTTGGCAACAAAGGGCTTTAAAGAGTCGCTTGAAAAAGAGCTTAAGGCAGAGGGCAGAAAGGTTATCTTCAAAGAGCAAAACGGTCAGGGTGATTCTAACACCTGCGTTACAATCGTTAATAGCTTTGTTTCGGATGAAGTTGACCTTATCTTAGGTAATGCAACACCTGCATTACAGGCAGCATATAACGCAACAACCACCATTCCCGTTCTTGGCACATCCATTACCGAATACGGTGTGGCATTAGGCATTGAGGATTTTAGCGGTGTTGTTGGCAACAATGTATCAGGCACATCCGACCTTGCTCCGCTTGATGACCAAGCACAAATGATGATTGATGTTTTAGACCTTAAAAAAGGCTCCAAGGTTGGTATTCTTTACTGCTCTGCAGAGGCCAACTCGGCATATCAGTATAATGCGGTTAAAGAGTATTTAGAGGGCAAAGAAATTTCGGTAAGCGAATATAAATTCTCTGAGTCAACCGAACTTCAGGGCGTTGTTGAAAAGGCAGCAAACGAATGCGATGCCATCTATGTTCCTACCGATAATACTGTTGCATCTAACGACGAAGTTCTTAAAAATGTTTGCGGTCCTAAAAAGGTTCCTGTTTTTACAGGATATGAAAGTGACGTTTGCTTTGCAACACTTGCAATCAGCTATTATAACATCGGTGTAGAAACAGGCAAAATGGCTGCTAAGGTTCTTTTAGGCAAAGAGGATATTACCAAAATGGCTATCGGTTATGATACCGCACCTGTTAAAAAATATAACAAAGCAATTTGCGATGAGCTTGGAATAGATACCAAGATACTCGATGTAGATGGCTTTGTTGCACGATAAGAGAGGATAAAATGGGATTTTTAAATGCGTTACCGGGTGCGGTTGCACAAGGGCTTATATGGGGAATTATGGCTATCGGCCTTTATATCTCGTATAAAATATTAAACATAGCCGACCTTACGGTAGATGGCTCAATATGTACCGGCGCTTGTGTTTGCGCGATTTTGCTAACAAGCGGTGTAAACGTTTTTGTTTGCCTTATTGTTTCATTTATTGCCGGTGCACTTGCGGGACTCATAACGGGTTTGTTTCATACAGTTATGGGTATTCCCGGAATACTCTCGGGTATTTTAACACAGCTTATTTTATGGTCGCTAAACCTTAAAATACTTGGCAAGGCAAATCTGACTATAAGCTCAAGAAATTATAATGTTTTGATTTCATCAATAAATAATCCAATGGCAATTTTAGTTACTATTGGTTTTTGCGCCTTTATAATATTTGCATTATATTTGTTCTTTTATACCGAAATTGGTCTTTCGGTTAAGTCAACAGGTGATAATGAGGATATGAGCGAGGCGCAGGGTGTTAATGTTAAGTTTAATAAGGTTTTAGGTCTTGCAATTTCTAATGGTATTGTTGCCCTCGCGGGTGCTTTGCTTACCCAATATCAAGGCTTCGCCGATATAAATATGGGTAGAGGCGCCATTGTTATAGGTCTTGCTGCGATTATTATCGGTCTTTCGGTATCGCTTAAAATCAAACCTAATTTTGTTGTTAGCCTTATTGGTGTTGTTGGCGGCGGCGTGGCGTATTATTTGGTATATACCTTTGTAATTTGGCTTGGACTTGATACCGATTTACTTAAAATGCTTTCGGCTGTTGTGGTTGCGGTGTTCCTTGCAATTCCATATCTTAAAAAACAGTATTTTACAAAGCCCAAAATCCCGCTGGAATGCTTGGCAGAAAATGGAGGGCAAAACAATGCTTAAAATCAAAAACCTCTATAAAACCTTTAATGCCAATACAGTTAACGAAAAACGCGCTTTATCGGGATTGGAGCTCACATTAAACGAGGGAGATTTTGTAACCGTTATCGGTGGTAACGGCGCGGGAAAAAGCACAATGCTTAACGCTATATCAGGCGTTTGGAAGCCCGACTATGGTAGCATTGAAATTAACGGCACAGATGTTACAAACCTACCTGCCTTTAAAAGAGCGGCGTTGCTTTGTCGCGTGTTTCAGGACCCAATGAAAGGCACCGCGCCCGATATGGAAATTGCTGAAAACCTTGCTATTGCAGAGCGCAGGGGGAGAAGGCGTAAGCTTGTTTGGGGTTGCACCAAAAAAGATAGAGAAAAATATAAAAAGATTTTATCTCAGCTTGAACTAGGGCTTGAGGAAAGACTTTCAACAAAAGTTGGGCTTTTGTCGGGCGGTCAAAGGCAGGCGGTAACACTTTTAATGGCAACACTCAAAAAGCCAAAACTTTTGCTTTTGGACGAACATACTGCCGCTTTAGACCCTAAAACCGCCGCAAAGGTTTTAGAAATCACCAATAAGCTTGTTACCGAAAATAACCTTACAACCCTTATGGTTACACACAATATGCACGATGCTATTGAATACGGTAACCGACTTATTATGATGCATGAGGGTCGCATTGTTGTTGATATTTCGGGAGAGGAAAAGAAAAACTTAACCATAAATGAGCTTTTAAATCTGTTTGAAAAAAATAGCGGTAGCGTTTTTTCAAGTGATAAGCAGATGTTATCTAAAAAGAATTAGACTATTACCGACGTTATTTTGTATGTAGCGTCGGTAATTTTAATTTGCTTTTTTCATAATATAAAAATACTTGAAAAAAGCAAAACAGTGGAGTATAATTATAAAAAAATGCTCTGTTGAAAGAGGGATAAAAATGTCAAAGCGAATATTTTTGTCTTCACCAACAATGCACGGTGAAGAACAAGTTTTTGTTAAAGAGGCATTTGATACCAACTGGGTAGCCCCGCTTGGTAAAAATGTTGACTGTTTTGAAAAAGAAATGGCAGAATATATTGGCGTAAAAGAAGCAGCTGCACTTTCTGCAGGTACGGCGGCACTTCATTTGGCTGTAAAACTTGCAGGTGTTAAGGCGGGCGATATCGTTTTTTGTTCCGACTTAACCTTTTCTGCAACCGTTAACCCTGTTAGCTATGAGGGCGGCATACAGGTGTTTATCGATAGCGAGCGTGATACTTGGAATATGGACCCCAAAGCGCTAGAAAAGGCTTTTGAAAAATATCCTCAGTGTAAATGCGTTGTTGTTGTAAACCTTTATGGCACCCCCGCAAAGATGGATGAGATTACCGCCATTTGCGATAAGCATGGTGCAGTTTTGATTGAGGATGCGGCAGAAAGCTTGGGAGCCACCTATCACGGCAGAATGACAGGCACCTTCGGTAAATATAACGCTATAAGCTTTAATGGTAATAAAATTATTACCACTTCGGGTGGCGGTATGCTTCTTAGCGATGATGAAGCGGGCATAAAAAAGGCACGTTTTTGGTCAACCCAATCGCGTGACCCTGCACCTTGGTATCAACATAGTGAAATCGGTTATAACTATCGTATGAGCAATATTGTTGCGGGTATCGGTCGCGGTCAGCTTATTCATTTAGAGGAGCATCGCAATTTAAAAGAAAAAATCTACCGCACCTACGAGGAAGCATTTAAGGATTTACCAGTTAAGCTTAATCCGTATGAAGAAAACACAAGGCCAAACTTCTGGCTAAGCTGTATTACAATAGATAAAGAGTCGGGCGTAACTCCTGCGATGCTTTTAGAGGCGATGGAAAAAGAAAATATCGAGAGTCGCCCAATTTGGAAGCCAATGCATATGCAACCTGTATTTGCAGACCGCGATTTTATCACTGCGGGTGATAATGTTGGTGAAGATATTTTTGAAAACGGCATATGTCTTCCAAGCGATATTAAAATGACCGATGAGGATATCAAAAAGGTTATTGATATTGTAAAAAAATGCTTTAAATAAACTTCAAAAGCACCTACAAAACTCGAATTTAAAGGTTTTGTGGGTGCTTTTATGTGCTTTACTTTTTTCTTTTAAAGCCTTATAATTGAATAGGGAGTTGATAATAATGTCTTTTACAGTTTATACAGTAACCTTTAATCCTGCACTTGATTATTTAATGTATACAAATGGCGTAAAACAGGGTGAAACAAACCGCTCAAAAAAAGAAACCTTGCAGTTTGGTGGAAAGGGGATAAATGTTTCCTTTGTTTTGCAGTCTTTCGGAATTAAAACTGTAGCACTTGGTTTTGTTGGCGGTTTTACAGGTAAGGTGCTAGAAAAAGAAATAAAAAAACAGGGTGTAAAAAGCGATTTTGTTCGTTTAAAATCAGGCAACACCCGTATAAATGTTAAAATAAAGGATACTCCCGAAACCGAAATAAATGCAGTAGGGCCTAAAATAACAAAAGAGGATATAGATAGGCTTTTTAAAAAATTAAAGAGAGTAAAAACAAGTGATATGATTGTTTTGTCGGGAAGTGTGCCAAAGGGTGTTTCGCCAAACATTTATAGCGAGATTTCAAAGCGGCTAAGCCACAAGGATGTGAAAATTCTGGTGGATGCAACGGGTGAACTTTTGTTAAACGCATTACCCAACAAGCCATTTTTAATTAAGCCTAACAAAAGCGAGCTGGAACAACTTGTGGGTAAAAAATTAAGCACCCTGGACGATATTAAAAAGGCAGCAGAGCAGTTAAGGCAAAAGGGTGCAAAAAATATTTTGGTATCTCTCGGCTCTGAGGGGGCATTACTGTTAGATGAGGATGGAAATTACTATCACCAAAAGGCTCCAAAAATCAACCCAATAAACACCGTTGCCGCGGGGGACTCGGCAGTAGCAGGGTTTATCTCAGGGGTAAACAAAGGTTATGATTATGCACTAAAACTAGCGGTAGCCGCAGGTAGTGCAACCGCCGCAAAAGAGGGTCTGGCAGCTAAAAGCGAAATATTTGATTTGATGTAAAAAAGCCACCTAAAGCAACAAATGTTGCCTTAGGTGGCTTTAATATTTATACTAACTTTTTATGCGTTAACAGTCTTTTTGCTTGATACGGCTTTGATAACAAACAAAACTGCAACAGTCATAACAACTCCGATTGCAAGGCAGAGCCAAGCGTTTTGAATAAACGGAGCAATTAGGAAGTTTACAAACGAAATTGCCGCAACGGTAAGTGCGTATGGCAACTGTGTTGAAACGTGGTTAATGTGGTTGCACTGTGAGCCGGCAGAGGACATAATGGTTGTATCTGAAATTGGTGAGCAGTGGTCACCGCAAACTGCACCTGCAAGGCAGGCAGACATACCAATAATACCAACCGTGCTACCTGCGGGGAAGATGCTAAGAACAATAGGAATAAGAATACCAAAAGTACCCCAAGAGGTTCCTGTTGCAAAAGCAATACCGCAAGCCACAAGGAATATAATAGCGGGTAAGAAGTTATTTAAAGAACCGGCAGAAGCCAATGCCTCTTGAACAAAGGTATCAGAATCTAAAAGACCGGTCATATTTTTAAGAGAGGTTGCCATTGTAAGAATTAAAATAGCGGGAACCATTGCAATAAAGCCTTTGGGAATGCACTCCATAGCTTCTTTAAAGGTAACAAGGCGTCTTGCAATAAAGTAGATAATAACCAAAACTAAAGCAACTAAGCCACCCCAAGGAAGACCAACAGTAGCATCGGTGTTGGAGAATGCATCAATAAAGTTGAGAGATGCATCATAGTTGGCAGAAGCGAATACCCACTCCTCGCCCATACAACGACCAACATAGAAAAGTGCAAATACGCAAATACCAATAAGGAAAACGATTGGAACAATAAGGTCGATAACCTTTGCCTTGGTGTTAACAACCTCTTCTTCGTCGTTTGCGTTAGCGCTCTCTCCTGTGGTGAACAAATCGCCCTTTAATGCGTTCATTTCGTGGAGTTTCATTGGGCCATAGTCAAACTTCATAAGCGTAATTGCAATAATAAAAACAAAGGTAAGAAGTGAATAGAAGTTATAGGGGATAGCCTTGCAGAAAAGTGCAATACCCTCTCCCTCGGGAGCGTAGGAAGCAACTGCTGCAGCCCAAGATGAGATAGGTGCTATCATACAAACGGGAGCGGCTGTAGCATCAATTAAATAAGAAAGCTTTGCACGTGAAATTTTTGCCTTATCGGTTACGGGGCGCATAACTGCGCCAACTGTAAGGCAGTTAAAATAGTCGTCAATAAAAATCAAAACACCAAAAAGGAAAGTGGCAATAGAAGCACCAATTTTGCCCTTAACGTGTTTTGCTGCCCAGTTGCCAAAAGCACGAGAACCACCTGCCTTGTTAAGAAGAGCAACAATAATGCCTAACAAAACAAGGAATGCAAAGATGCCTGCAGTACCCGAAACAGATGCGATTAAACCATCTGATGTAACCGAGTCAATAGTATGTATTGGGTTAAATTTTGTTGCAAGCAAGCCACCTACTACAATACCGACAAAAAGTGAGGAATAAACCTCTTTTGTAATAAGTGCAAGACCGATTGCAACAACGGGTGGGAATAGTGACCATAATGTTCCTACTGGACTCATAATATCGCCTGTGAAAGCACAGAGCACACCAAATCCGATAACAAACAAAACGATCAAAAGCTTAGGGATTAGTTTTTTAACTGTCATTTTTATACCTCCTAAAATTTTTAAAAATAAAAAAACACAGTTACCGCAAAGGCAACTGTGACAAAAATCCCACAAAATTTGTCAAAGATAGCGCTCCACGGAATGTGACAGTCGATAGCATATTCTACTATCAACCAGCAATATAAACCCAAGAAAATTTATATTACTTCGGCGTTGGTTCCTTTCATCTACTGTGTTACTTGCACGTTATATAGATTACTGATAAACAACGCACCTCTATCAAGTAACTAAATGTTAACACACTATAAACAATATGTCAACAAAAAGTTACACTATTTGACAAAACAACCGCCGTCAACTCAAATCGACGGCGGTTTAATTATTCCTTAACAAGTGCTTTAACGATTTTTCCATAAATCATTTTGTGATAGTCCTTTTGGGGATATACACTATCGCAAATGCTTTTATCCAAAAATCCATTTGCATCAAGGCTTTGTTCATAAACCTTTTCACAGATTAAAACGAGCCTTGCCTCGTTAAAATATGGGGCGTTGGTGTCAGTATCGAATATAGGGGTGAGTCCCGTCTCGATAGTTTTGTTTATATCTCTGCCCGACTTTTTTCCGCAAATGCCGTGAAGCTTTTTATCATCACCATAGAAAGATAGGGTATAATATTTTTCTTTCTCCACAAATTCAAGGGTATAACGCTGTGGGCGGATAGCCGCAACGGCACAGTTAAAGCCCCACATAACACCTGTAAAGCCCCAACTCGCAGTCATCATATTATATTTGTTTTTATCGCCTGCTGTTATAAGCATCCATTCGGTGCCTATGTTTTTTATAAAATTTTCATTAATGCTTTCTACCGATACTTCCTTAAAACTCATAGCATCATCTCCTACACTAATATATGTAAAAGCCGCACGCTTTATGGCACCTCAGCATAAAACCGTGCGGCTTAAAAACTATTTTTTCTCTTCTAACCTTTTTAAAACAATATCGTATCCGTCTGTGCCATATGCTAAAGAGCGGTTAACTCGGCTTATGGTTGCTGTGCTGGCACCTGTTTTTGCAACAATATCACTATAAATGCATTTATCTTTAAGCATTTTTGCAACCTCTAGGCGTTGGGATAATGCCTTAATTTCCTTAATGGTGCAAACATCCTCAAAAAATTTGTAACACTCATCCACAGTTTTAAGGGTTAAAATAGCCTCAAAAAAATGGTCTGTCATTTCGTTTTTAAGATTTATCATTACAAAAGCCTCCGCGAATGTATTTTCATATTTTCATATATTAATATATTAACACATTAAAGCGTAAAAGTCAACAACTGTATTTTTAAAATAAATTTAAAAAAATTGAAAAATATGGTTGTAATTTTGCCCTAAATTTGCAATAATAGTATTATCTATAAGTATACTTAAAGAGGATGTGCCTTAATTGACAGAATTTGAAAAATTAGCGGAGCTATTGCTACCTAATATTAAACATACGCCCGATTATTATGAAAGCAAATATCCTGCACGTAATTTACCCGAGGGAGCGGCGGTTACCCGTATTGCACCAAGCCCTACGGGATATCTGCATTTGGGTGTTTTGTTTATGGCTCTTGTTAATCGTATTACCGCCGATAGTAGCGGCGGACTTATGTATATTCGCATAGAAGATACCGACAAAAAGCGTGAGGTTGAGGGCGGCACTGAGGACATTGTTAACGGACTTCACACCTTTGGCATAGATTTAGATGAGGGCTTTACCTTTAACGGTCAAAAGGGCGAGTATGGTCCATACCGTCAAAGCGACAGAGCAGAGATTTACCAATGCTATGTAAAGGAACTTATAAAGCAAGGCTTGGCATACCCCTGCTTTTGCACTGCCGAGGAGCTCGAAGCAGTAAGAACTGAGCAGGAGAAAAACAAAATACGCACAGGCTATCACGGTGAGTGGGCTCGTCACCGTAACATAGGTTACGATGAGGCAAAGGCTCTAATTGATGAGGGCAAACCATATGTTGTTCGTTTAAAATCGGGCGGTAGCGAGGATAGAAGAATAACCTTTACCGATGGCATCAAAGGCAAAATCGAAATGCCCGAAAATGATGAAGATTTCGTTTTGCTTAAATCAGATGGAATTCCAACATATCATTTTGCCCATGCGGTAGATGACCATTTAATGCATACAACCCACGTTATTCGTGGAGATGAGTGGATTTCATCTACGCCCAAGCATTTAGAGCTTTTTAGAATTTTAGGCTTTAAGACACCCAAATATGCCCACGTTGCACCGATTATGAAGATGGATGAGGGTGGCAAACGCAAAATTTCAAAGCGCAAGGACCCCGAGGCTGCAGTTAGATATTTTGTGGAGGAGGGCTTTCCGCCCGAAGCAGTTATTGAGTATCTTATGACCATTGCAAGTTCTGAGTTTGAGCAGTGGCGTAGGGCAAACAAAACCGAAAGCTATAAAGCATTCCCCTTTAAACTTAAAAAGATGAGCCTTTCGGGTGCGCTTTTTGATTCACAAAAACTGCTTGATGTTTCTAGGAATATTATAAGCACCAAAAAGTCGGATGAGGTAACCGTAAAGATTACCGATTGGGCAAAACAGTTTAACACACCTTTTGCAGAGCTTTTATTAAAGGACATAGAGTTCACAGGCAAAATTTTTGCTATCGACCGCGATGTTCCAAAGCCCAGAAAAGATTTGGCAAAGTGGAGCGATGCCGAAGCCTATTCACAGTATTTCTTTGGTGAAACCTTTACCCCTGCCTTTGAGCCAAAGCCCGAGGCAATATCTAACGAGGATGCAGTTAAACTCTTAGAGGCGTATATTAAGGTTTATTCACCGCTTGACGAACAAAGCGAGTGGTTTGAAAAAATCAAGGGAATTTGTCCACAGTTTAACTTTGCTCCCGATATGAAAACCTATAAAGCATCTCCCGAGGAATATAAAGGTCATCCCGGTGATGTTAGCACACTTATCCGCCTTGCTGTTACAGGCAGAGTAAACACACCCGACCTTTGCTCGATTATGAAAACCTTGGGCGAGGCAGAGTCGATTAAAAGAATTGAGAATGCTATAGAATTTTATAAAGGTTAAAAAATAATACCTTTAAGGAGAAAACAATGGAAGAAAAAAACTTAAATCTCACAACCGATACCGAGGCAGCATCTTCGGTAGCAAGTAACTTTATTCACGATTTTATAGATGAAGACCTTAAAGATGGTGTTTACAATAAGGTGCAAACCCGTTTTCCTCCCGAGCCTAACGGATATTTGCATATAGGTCACGCAAAGGCAATCTGCATAGATTTTGGCACCGCCGAAAAATATGGCGGAACCTGTAATTTGCGTTTGGACGATACCAATCCCACCAAAGAGGACGTAGAATATGTTGATGCCATTATGGAGGATATTAAATGGCTTGGCTTTGATTGGGATAATGTTTACTTTGCATCGGATTATTTTGATTTTATATATGAGTGTGCCATTAAACTTATTAAAAAAGGCTTGGCTTTTGTTTGCGACCTTACCGCAGACGAGATGCGTGAGTATCGTGGTACATTAACCGAAGCAGGTATCGAAAGCCCATATCGCAACCGCTCTATTGAGGAAAACTTAGATTTATTCGAGCGTATGACCAAGGGCGAGTTTGAAAATGGTGCAAAGGTACTTAGAGCAAAAATTGATATGGCATCGCCAAACCTAAATATGCGTGACCCCATTATCTACCGCATTATGAAGGTTTCGCATCATAGAACAGGGGATAAATGGTGCGTTTATCCTATGTATGATTTTGCACACCCACTTTCTGATGCTAAGGAGGGTGTAACCCACTCACTTTGCTCATTAGAGTTTGAAAACCACAGACCTCTTTATGATTGGTTCTTAAAGGCTCTTGATATTGAAACACCACCCCGCCAGATAGAGTTTGCAAGAATGAACGTTAACTATACCTTAACAAGCAAAAGAAAGTGCTTAAAGCTTGTTCAAGATAATTTGGTAAGCGGTTGGGACGATCCTCGTATGGCGACCCTTTGCGGTATGCGTCGTCGCGGTTATCCTGCCGAGGCGGTTAGGGAGTTTGTTTCAAAAATCGGTGTTTCTAAGGCATATAGCGTTATAGATTTTGCCCTTTTTGAGTCCTGTGTGCGTGATTATCTTAACCAAAATGCCGAGCGTGCTATGGCGGTTATCAGACCGCTCAAGGTTATAATTGATAACTATCCCGAGGATAAAACCGAGCTTTTGCCGGTTGAGATTAACCCAAACAAGCCCGAGCTTGGAACTAAAGAGGTTACCTTCTCTAAAGAGATTTATATCGAGCAGGACGATTTTATGTTAGACCCGCCCGGTAAATACTTTAGGCTTTGCCCTCAAAAAGAGGTTCGCTTAAAGGGTGCATATTTTATTAAATATGTATCCTGTGAACAGGATGATGAAGGTAATATCACAGCGGTGCATTGCACCTACGACCCCGAAACAAAGGGCGGTGACGCACCTGACGGACGTAAGGTTAAGGGTACACTTCATTGGGTGTCTGCAAAAACCGCAAAGGATGCTACCGTTCGCCTTTATGACCGCTTGTTTATGGTTGAAAATCCATCGGATGAAGAGGGTGTTTCCTCCTTTGCTGATAATCTTAATCCCGATTCCTTGCAGATTGTTAAGGGTGCAAAGATTGAGGCAGATGTTGCTAACGCTAAGGCTGGAGATGTGTTCCAGTTTATGCGTCAAGGCTATTTTACCATTGATACCGATTCAACTAATGACAATATCATTATTAACCGAACAGTAGCACTTAAGGATTCTTTTAAAAAATAAGCAAACACGAATAATCTGAACCTGCCTAAAATGGCATAATTTCAGTGCTTTTCGGTTTGTCATCATCTGTGGGCGTTAGCCCTACAGACTCTTTCGCACCAAAAATCACACAAAATTCTTTTGCTTTAGGTCGAAGAATTTTAAAGTGGAGGATTTTTGTCTGTGCGAGGCACAAAACACAGCAAATACTTTGTGTATTTGCGAGTATTTTAACAAAGCAAAGGCGAAAATCCTACCTTTAAAATCAGGTTCGGATTATTCGTGTTTGCTTAACAGAAAGGGCGTTTTAAATGAGGGTTAAAGAAATTTTAAATAAGCTTGATGAAATGGCTCCGCTCTCTCTCGCTCTTTCGTATGATAACGTAGGCTTTTTGGTTGGCGACTCTAATGCCGAGGTTAAAACCGCTGTTGTTGCACTTGACTGCACTAAAGAGGTTTTGGATTTTGCCACTGAAAAAAACGCTGAGCTTATTATCACCCATCACCCACTAATTTTCGACCCCTTAAAAAGTGTAACAAATGAGTCAAGCGAAATTGTTTTCTCTTTAATTTCTAGTAAAATTTCGCTAATTTCTATGCATACTAATCTTGATAGCGCAAAGGGTGGCGTCAACGATGCACTCGCAAAAGCGTTAGAACTCAAAAAGGTTAAAAAAATAGTAGACGATGAAGGCTTTGCTTTTAGAAAGGGCGAACTAAAACATAAGATGTCTGCCGATGAATTTGCAGTTTTTGTTAAGCAAAAACTCGGTGGTGTTGTGAGATACACCGATTCCGATACACTCATTAAAACCGTTGCGGTTTGCGGTGGTTCGGGCGGTGATTTGCTAGACCTTGCAAAGCAAAATGCCGATGCCTTTGTTACGGCAGATGTAAAGCATAAGCAGCTTATTAAGGCAGCAAATATGAATTACAGTATTTTCGATGCAGGTCATTTTCATACCGAAAATACAGTAATCGAGCCGTTTTGCGATGCTATTAAAAAGGCTATTCCGTCGGTTGAGTTTTTTACCTTTAATTTAACTAAAATAAAAACAGTTTAAATGTATATTTATTCATAATTTAAAGGTATAATATTTTTAGTTAGGAGGAAAATGGTATGGCATTAAATAAAAAAAGCAAAACACTTGTTATAATTGGTATTATAGTTTTAGTTATAATCCTTTTGATTGGTAGCGTTGTAAAGAATTATAATAGTTTAGTTTCTTTAAACGGAGCAGTTGAGGAAAAGCGTTCTGCAATTAGCACACAGCTTCAAAGAAGAAACGACCTTATACCAAACCTTGTAAGCACCGTTAAGGGCTATGCTAAGCACGAGGCAGATGTTTTTACAAAGGTTACCGAGGCTAGAAGTAAGGTTATGGGAGCAGATACAGTTAAGGAGCAAGCCGAGGCAAGTGCCGAGCTTTCAAGTGAGCTTAGAACCCTTTTAAACTTCACTGTTGAAAATTATCCTGAACTAAAAGCAAATGAAAATTTTGTTTCACTTCAAGTCGAACTTGCAGGTACTGAAAACCGTATAACTCGAGCAAGAGACGTTTATAATGAAGCGGTTAAGGAATATAATGTTAAAATCAAAAAATTCCCCACAAATATTTTTGCGGGCATTTTTGGTTTTGAAGGTTACGATTATTTCGAGGCAGAGGCGGGTGCCGAAAAGGTTCCGGAGGTTAGCTTTGAATGATAAAAACCATTAGTAAAACTATTTTGGTTTTTGCAGGCTTAATGCTTGTTTTAGGCGGTAGTATTTCCGCCTTGGCAGACACCTCTTTGCCGTCCCCAACAAATCAGTTTTTTGTTAATGACTTTGCAGGGGTTTTATCTAGTGATTCGATTAGCGAAATGCAAAAGAAAGGCGAGTCGCTATATCATAAAACAAAGGCCCAAGCGGTTGTTGCAACTGTGGATAATATGGGTGGGGATAATATTGAACATTATTCAATAGAACTTGCAGAAGAATGGGGCATTGGAGATAAAGAAGAGGATAATGGTGTCCTTTTGCTTCTAGCGGTTGAGGAACGAAAAATTCGTATAGAGGTTGGAAGCGGATTAGAGGGAGCCCTTACGGATACAGAATGTGCTCTTATAATCGACACTTATGGTATGGAACATCTTTCAAACGATGATTTTTCCACAGGCCTTTCGAAAATCTATAATGCCATTGTTAATGAAATATATATCGAATATGATATAGAACCATCTGATGATTATACCCCCGTAGACGAGCTAGAGGATGATGAGGCTCTGTTTGAGATTGGCAGAATAATTTTAATTATTGTAATAGTTATTCTTGCGTCAATTTGGTCGAGCCGACGCAGAGGCGGACCGGGTGGTCCGGGTCCACACTTTTTCTTTTTCGGCGGTGGGCACGGCGGATATCGCGGCGGCGGTTTTCACGGCGGTTCAGGAGGCTTTTCCGGTGGTGGTTTCTCGGGCGGAGGAGGTGGCTTCTCCGGTGGGGGAAGCAGCAGAGGCTTTTAAAAAGATAATAAGCGCCGATTGATATTGTGTTAAAATCGGTCGGCGCAATAAAATATTAGGATGTGTTTAAATGAACAATCAGGTTACAGAAAAAATAATAGAGCAGTTAAGCGGTATAATTGAGACAAACAGTTTCAAAGCCGTTAATGAAAATTCAGAATACAAAAACGACCGCTTGGCATTTAAAATAGAGCATAATGAAGAAAAAAAGATGCTTAATTTATATGTTGCTGAGGTTGGCGAAGATAAAGAGATAGGGGAATATAACCTCGCTTCATCTTGGCTATTTGAGGATAGTGAAAATCTGCGTGATGCCGAGTCGGCAGGTCTTGATTTTCTTGATACCCTTAAGGGTAAACTGGGTATTCGTAATGTTCGAACCAACCGTAGCGGTGAGGTTGCTATGCCCAGAAAGGAAACAGGCGGCACACCAAACATCGAGTCGCTTTGCGTAAAAACCCTTGCAATATTCCCACAATTTAAAGAAACATATAAAGAGCACGTTTCCCACTACGGTAGCTTGCTTGCTATTGAATTTTTCAAAACAACTTTGGCGGTTAAACTTGCTGAATTACTTAAAGAGGATAACAAAAAGGCTCTTAAAAAGACCTTTGCTATGCTTAGTGATATGTATGCAGATGGCGACCGTAATGTTCAAAACATAGTTGTAGGTGTTGTTTTGGGCGGAGCAGTTTTGGATAATAAAGAGTTTTATGATAGAACCTTAGAGTATATTGGTGATAACAACCACTTTAAAAGCGCTTTTATTGCTATGATGAACCGCGTTAATAAGGATAAAAGATTTAAAGAGATTCTTGCTTAGTATTTTACAGGCATCAAGTTGCAAAAAAATCAATTTATATTGTAAAAATTAGTGAAAAAGAACCAACAATTTTAAAAAATAAAAAAAATTGTTGACAGAATGATATTGGGTAGGGTATAATTTAAAATTGACAGGCCAACAATTTATGATTGCCTTATCCGAAAAAGCGGTTTGTTTAGTTTCCCACCGCTTGTAAAGTAAAGGAGGTTACACGGATGAAAAGAACATATCAGCCTAAAAAGTTACACCGTAAAAAAGAGCACGGCTTTTTAAAGAGAATGTCTGACAGAAACGGTCGCAAGGTTCTTGCCCGTCGTAGAGCAAAGGGCAGAAAGCAGCTTTCTTATTAAGTTTTAAGTTCTTTCTAACACTAAAGGCCACTTTTAAAAAAGGTGGTCTTTCTGTTTAGTTGAAACGGAATGATTTTTGTGATAAGATATGAAACCTTTAAACTTAATAAAGACTTTAAACGTCTTTACGGTAGGGGAAAGACCTTGGTTTTTCCCTCTGTAGTTGTTTATTTTCAAAAAAACCGATTAGGATATTGTAGAATAGGCATAACAGCCAGTAAAAAAATTGGCGGTGCGGTTGAGCGTAATCGCGCAAAAAGAGTTATCGTTGCTGCGTTCAGGCAGCTTTTGCCACAAATATCGGGTGGCTATGATTTTGTTTTTGTTGCAAGGGTGCGTACCACAAAGGTAAAAAGCACAAATATACTTACCTTTTTAAAAAAAGGCTTTTTAAAAGAGGGTATAATTTCGCAGAATGAAACAACTGATAATACGTCTAATTAAATTTTATCAAAGAAAAATATCGCCAAACAAACCAAAATGTTGTAGGTTTATACCAACCTGTTCGGCATACGCAATAGAGGCTGTCGAGCTTCACGGTGCCTTTAAGGGCACACTTTTGGCGGTTTGGCGAGTATTAAGGTGCAGTCCGCTTTGTAAGGGCGGTTATGACCCTGTACCTCCCAAAAAGTAAGAAATGAAAAATTTGCACCAAGGTGTGTGTCAATAAAAAACGGAGATGAACAAATAATGTTTGATTTTCTTTTAAAACCGCTTGGTTGGATATTGCAACAACTTAGTTTGCTTTGCGGTGGTAATTTTGCGGTAGCAGTTTTTCTGTTTACCCTGCTTGTAAATATTCTTATGATACCGCTCACTATTAAATCTCAAAAAACTTCGGTTGGTCAAATGCGTATCCGTCCCAAGATGGAGGCATTAAAGAAAAAATATGGCGATGACCAACAGCGTTATAGCCAAGAGCTTCAAAAGCTCTATCAAGAGGAAAATATCTCTATGTCGGGCGGATGTTTACCAATGTTAATCCGCTTTCCTATAATGATTGGTATTTATAGGGTTGTTTTAAGCCCGCTTAAATATATTGTTGGCGTTAGTGCAGCAGAGATTACAAAAATGCAAGAGGCTCTTAATATTACTTCTAAAAACGCATATCAGATTGAGCTTGATATCATCAACAAGTTAGAAAACGGCGCAGGCGGTTTTGCCGATGTTGCCGAAAAAATTAAAAATATCAACTTTGACTTTTTTGGTATCGACCTTACCTCTACCCCAAAATTCAACATTGATATTGTTAATAAGTTTGAACTTAACTGGTTAATTCCCGTTTTGGCTTTTGGGGCAGCAATGCTAACAAGCATTATCTCTTTAAGAATTCAAAAGAAAACCAATCCCGATGCGCCTAATATGTCGGGTATGATGCTTACAATGCCAATAGTTTCACTTATCATCGGTTTTACCGTTACTGCAGCGGCAGGTTTCTATTGGGCTTGTTCAAGTTTAATTTCGGGTCTTATTCAGCCAATACTTCAAACAGTTTATAGTCCTCAAAAAATGATTGCCGCAGAGCAAACAAAGGATTTATATAAGCGCTATAAGGACGAAAAAGCAGTTAAGGCAAAGGTTGACGCCAAAAAGGATTAAAAGCGCATTCGCTTAAAAAATATATTGGAGGAAAAAACGTTGATTAAGGAAGCAATCGGCATCGCCGATACAGTCGAAGAAGCCAAAGAAAAAGCAATGGCAGAGCTTGATGTATCATTTGATGATGATTTTCAGGTTGAGGTAATCTCACTTCCTAAAAAGAAAACACTCGGTTTGTTTGGTGGAAGTAAAGCACAGGTAAGGGTTTTTGTTGAAGTTCCCGACCCAAAACCACAAAAAGCCCCCAAGGCTAAAAAAGCAGTAGGAAAAAAGGCACAAAAGCCAATTAAAAAGGATAAGAAAACAGAAGCTGCAGACAATTTAACACCGGTAGTATCAACCAAAGAAGTACCCGCAGAGGAAGTTGATGCAAATTCACCCGCAGGCAAGGGCGTTAAATATCTTAAAACAATTATCGATAAACTCGGTTGTGAGAATATTAAAATAACCGTCTCTGATATCGAGGGCGGTTCACAGATAACACTTACAGGCGATGGACTTGGTGTTGTTATTGGTCATCGTGGCGAAACCTTAGACGCTTTGCAGTATTTAGTATCCTTAGCATCAAACGCAGGGGTAGGCGGTTATTATCGTATTGTGCTTAATACAGGTGATTTCCGTCAAAAACGTGAGCAAACTCTAATCGCACTTGCAAAAAGAATGTCTGAGCAGTCAATCCGTAGCGGAAAGTGCAGAACCTTAGAGCCTATGAATCCTTATGAGCGCCGTATTATTCATACAACCGTTCAGGGTATCGAGGGTGTTACCTCTACCTCTTTTGGTGAAGGCAACAACCGACGAGTTGTTATCGCTCCCGAGGGCAAAGAGCCACGCCCAAGAAATGATTATCGCGGTTCGAGAGGTGGCAGAAATTATAATAGAGCACCTAGACGCCGGGAGGACTATAAACCACAGGCAAATCCCGAAAAAGCACCCGTTAAGGATGCCGATTCTTTGCCGCTTTACGGAAGAATTGATAAGTAGTTTTTTAAAAAGATAAGGTATAAAATAATTTTAAAAAACTAATGAATAATTGTTGACAAACAATAGTTAATTATGTATAATAATTCTTGCGGCGCAATTTAGCGTCGCAAGAATTTAGCCTTTGGGCCATTAGCTCAGTTGGTTAGAGCAACCGGCTCATAACCGGTTGGTCCGGGGTTCGAGTCCCTGA
>JAZNIK010000054.1:0-53122 GCA_045577495.1 Acutalibacteraceae bacterium | reverse complement strand
TTAATAATTATAAAAATGATGACTTTTATATATTTACGCTTTATCATGGATTCAAAGTAAACAAAATCACAGATCAACAAGGTAATGAATTGTGTTTTACTCAAAGAGATGATTTCATTACACTGGATAATAAAGGAAATGAGTTATCAGATATTGGAGAATTAAACTTTTATTATTTCGGTTATCATCCTAAATATTATTCCAATACGCAAGGCATCTGTTTGCCTGGCCATATTGTTTATTATCCAATTCCGGGATATATTGATTTGTATGATGCTGAAATAGATGGCGGTATCCCGGTTTTGCTGGATGAAACTGTGCCTTTTGAAGTGGAAGTGGATTATCATAAAAAGGTGTATTGTAGCCTGCCGCAAACAGGAGATAATGTATTCAGTGGCGTAACCAATGGCGTAACCTTATTAAGCGGTATGCTCACTTCGCGAATAGTAAACGGTGTTGAAATCATTTATCCCTATCTTGATATTGACCAGGGCAAGAAGGAGTATATGGAACAAGATGTTGCAAGATTTTTGTCTGCCAAAGCGCAGGCCAAGGATACAACGGAAATTAAAAAAATTATGTATTTGCCCAGTATGAATTTTAGGGAAAATGAACAAGCGGTAAAATATTCTGATTATATTACAGCAATACAAATTCGTACGTTAGACAGGTTGCTGTACGGTGTGTCAGATAATACAGAAAAAGAATAGGGGGTAATATTTTGTTGCAGATAAATCATCTTTCAAAACAATTTGGGACAAAAACAGCATTGAATGATATAACATTCCGTTTTGATAATGGAGTATATGGTTTATTGGGTGCAAATGGTGCAGGTAAGACGACAATGATGCGCTGTTTGACTAAACTTTATCCTGTTCCCAAAAATACGATTTATTACAAAGGGAATTGCATTACCACAAACAAAAATTTTTGTGACAACATAGGATATTTGCCGCAAAAATTTGGTCTGTTTAAGGATTTGAAGGTTTATGAAATGATGCAGTTGATGGCTAATTTAAAAAAAGTAAATAAAAGTGTTGTTGATCAAAATATCCGTAACTGCATTGAGATTGTTAATCTAACTGATAGAATTGATAGTAAAGTCGGTTCGTTGTCGGGAGGTATGCTTCGCAGGTTAGGAATTGCGCAGGTCTTGTTAAATAACCCTCATATCATGATCTTTGACGAACCGACTGCGGGACTTGATCCGGAAGAAAGGTTGCGTTTTAAAAATATTATTACACAGATAAAAGATGATAAAATTATCATTATATCTACTCACATTGTTGAGGATGTCGAAGCTGTTTGTGATCAAGTGGCTATTATGAAGGAAGGAAAAATTATATTTTGTGGCACTTGCCAGGAAATTGAGAATTTTGCAAAAGATAAGGTTTACGTTCTTCCTAAAAATAGAATATATGAGATTAATGGACAATACACTGAACAAAAACATTTTGAGCGTGACGGCGTTCATATGGTGAAGATTGTATCATCCGACCCGCAAAACATTGATTCATGTAAACCAAACATTGAGGACGGATATATATGCATTATAAAAGAACAATAACTCTATATATTCAACGGATATGTCTTCACTTAAAAAGTATTGGCGTCTTATTTTGGGTGCCCATATTTATATTTAATCTGTTGGTACCGTTGCTTAATTATTTAACATACTCTAAGTACGCTGTAGGCGAAGAACTATACACCGAAATTTTAAAAAATTGTTTATGGTATTACCCCTTTTTTTCGAATTGGTGTCCGCTCTTTTTGATGAAAGAATATTTGGAAACAGATGGGAATGAACTTCTATTTGTTTATTCAGGTAAAAATAAGTTAATTGATCTAGCATCTGTGTTTTTATTAAATATAATAAATATTCTGATATGGTTTATCCCGTATACCGTGCTATTTCCAATGATGAAATATGAATTGTTACGGGTGCTGACAATATGTTTCCTGTATTTTTCATTTTCCTATTTTTTAACATTCTTATCGAGATCTATTCTTATTCCCTTAATGATTTTGCTTTTGTATAATTTAGGCGCAATTTTATACGCAGGAACAACAGTTATGCTTCCTATTTTTTATATTAACTATGAAACTTATACACCGATTCTATATTTAAAACAATATTTCCCCTTTTTGATTGCCGCCTTTTCTTTTCTGGGCATGGGTATAATACTTAATAAAAAAATATCTCATTTTAATTGACTCATTAGAAATATATCTACAAAAGCATAAGAAGTACCAAGCGACAGTTCAATGTTTAAAGAAGCATAAGTTGGCAGGACTCGAACCTGCCACGATTTCGCTCGCCGCCTTTATTTACAGTATTTTGTGCTTATTTTCGAAAGGCGGCAGCCTTACTTCAAATTCGCACTTCATTCTGTAAAAAACTCGACGGCAGAAATTTTTTCAAACCTACAAATAGATATTTTTTGTATTTCAGGAATCCAAAAAGTGCAGACATACTGTCGTGTTTCAAGGTTTTTGGCAATGTGAAATCAAAAAATTGCATTTGTAGGCGTTGACAGGTTCGAGTCCTGTCAACTTAAGCAAAAACCTCGATGAATTTCATCGAGGTTTTAATTATTTTTTATTTTATCCCAATATGTTTTAAAAGCCTGTTCTGTTTTATTATCTCCAAAATCATAATATTTTTTATTTTTAATATCATCGGGCAAATACTGTTGCTCAACATAATGATTTGGGTAACTGTGCGGATATTTATAAAACTGGCCTTTAACCGCCGCATCCTCACCATCAAAATGCTTGTTTTGAAGTTGGCGCGGAACGGTCATACCAAGCCCATTTTCAATATCTGCCATTGCGGCATTTATGCCATCGTGCCCCGTTGTAGATTTTGGAGAAAGGCAAACAAGCACTACTGCATCTGCCAAGGGTATTCTAGCCTCGGGAAGCCCTAGCATCATTGCCGAGTCTACAGCCGCTTTAACTATGGGAATTATGCTGGGATAAGCAAGTCCCACATCTTCAGCCGCCGTTACCAAAAGACGTCTACAAGCAGATGGCAAATCACCCGCCGCAAGTAATCTGCCCAAATAGTGAAGTGCAGCATCAGGGTCGCTACCTCGCATTGATTTTTGGTATGCCGAAATAACATCATAATGGTCGTCGCCCTCGCGGTCATATCGCATACCGCTTTGCTCGGTTAAGGTATCTGCAATATCGTTAGTAACGCTGACAACATCACCCTGTCTATTACCTGTTAGATAGCAAAGTTCGGTAACATTTAGAGCTTTTCTAAGGTCTCCGCCTGTGCCATACGCAATTATTTTTATAACTTCACTATCAAGCGATAACTTTTCATTTGCCTCGTTTGCTAAAAACTCAAATGCAAAGGATATAAACTCTGCAATATCATTGGGTTCAAGCGACTTAAATTCAAAAACCGTTGAACGACTGAGTATTGCATTATAAACATAAAAATAGGGGTTTTCGGTGGTTGATGCAATCAGGGTTATATCCCCATTTTCGATATACTCCAAAAGGGTTTGTTGTTGCTTTTTGTTAAAATACTGTATCTCATCTAAATAAAGCAGTATGCCGTTTTGATTTTCAAAATCTGTTCGGCTTTTGATTATTTCTTTTAAATCAGAGGTGGAGGCGGTTGTGGCGTTAAGTCGATAAAGGGTTTTGCCGCTTTTTTTTGCAATAATGTTAGCAACTGTGGTTTTTCCCACACCCGAAGGACCATAGAATATAAGATTGGGTATCTCGCCGCTCTCAATAATCTTGCGAAGAACCTTACCATCGTCTAGCAAATGGTGTTGACCAACAACGTTTTTGAGTTCGGTTGGTCTGATTCTATCTGCTAATGGAGTTTTCATAATCGCCGCGCCTCCTTTCCTTTGAATATATTAAAGTTATTTATAAAGAGGGAATTTTTCGCAAATTTCGGCAACGCCCTTGCGAATAGCATCTGCATTGTTTTCAAAATCGCGAATAGCAAGGGTAATAAAGTCTGCAATCTTTATCATTTCCTCGGTACCCATACCGCGAGTTGTTGCGGCAGGTGTACCAATACGAACACCGCTTGTAACAAATGGCTTTTGAGGGTCGTTAGGAATTGCATTTTTATTTGCGGTGATATAAACCTCATCCAAGCGATGCTCAAGCTCTTTACCTGTTATGCCCGATTTAACCAAATCCAAAAGCATAAGGTGGTTATCTGTGCCGCCTGATACAAGGTCGATTCCGTTTTCTAAAAATCTGTTTGCCATAGCCTTAGCGTTCTCAACGATTCGTTTTTGATAATCCTTAAACTCATCAGTTAATGCCTCGCCAAAGCAAACCGCCTTTGCGGCGATAACATGCTCAAGCGGACCACCCTGACTGCCAGGAAAAACAGCCTTATCAATAGCTGCGGCAAACTCCTCTTTACAAAGGATAAGACCGCCTCTTGGACCGCGAAGTGTTTTATGCGTTGTGGTTGTTACAACATCTGTATAAGGCACAGGGTTTTGATGGAGTCCTGCCGCAACAAGACCCGCAATATGTGCCATATCAACCATAAAGAGTGCGCCAACCTCTTTGGCGATATCTGCAATAACATCGAACTTGATTGCTCTTGGATATGCCGATGCACCCGCAACAATAAGCTTTGGCTTACATTCTTTTGCGATTCTACGCATCTCATCATAATCGATATATCCATCATCAGATACACCATAAGGCACAAAATTATACTGCTTACCCGAAGCATTAACGGGTGATCCGTGGGTTAAGTGACCGCCATGTGCAAGGTTCATACCCATAATGGTATCGCCGATATTAACAAGCGCCGCATAAGCCGCCATATTAGCATTGGCGCCCGAATGAGGTTGAACGTTTGCGTGGTCAGCACCAAAGAGTTTTTTAGCGCGTTCTCTTGCCAAATCCTCAACCACGTCTACGCAGTAGCAACCACCATAATAGCGTTTGCCGGGATAACCCTCTGCATACTTATTTGTAAGCACCGAACCCATTGCCGCCATAACTGCGGGAGAAACAAAGTTTTCGGATGCAATAAGCTCAATATTGCGTTGCTGACGAGCAAGCTCGTTTTTCATTGCTTCGCCAACCTCTTTATCGGCCGCTGTAACAAAACCGATTGTATCCATTAAATTTTCATACATAAAAACTTCCCCTTATACATCATAAATTTTTACATTATTTATATTATAACTAAATCACGCTTTAAAATCAACAATATGTTTAAAATTTTGTCGATAAAAGCAAAAACACCGCTACGTGTGCTGAGGCGCCATAGCGGTATTTTAAACATTTTACATATCCTTTAAAGCAGATAGCAATTGCTCGGTTCTATCGGTTTTTTCCCAAGGTAATTCAAGGTCGGTTCTACCAACGTGACCATATGCGGCAAGAGTGCGATATCTCGGCTTTCTCATATCCAAATCGCGAATAATTGCAAGTGGTCTTAAGTCGAACACCTTTTTAACTGCATTTGCGATTGTTTCATCATCATACTTTCCTGTGCCATTTGTATCAACCATTATCGAAACAGGTGTTGCAACACCAATAGCGTATGCAAGTTGAACCTCTGCGCGCTTTGCAATGCCTGCGGCAACTATGTTTTTAGCAACATATCTTGCGGCATATGCAGCAGAACGGTCTACCTTTGTGGGATCCTTGCCCGAAAATGCGCCGCCGCCATGTTTAGCGTAACCACCATAAGTATCAACAATGATTTTTCTGCCTGTAAGACCTGTATCACCCTGCGGTCCACCAACAACAAACCTGCCTGTTGGGTTAATATAAATCTTGGTGTTATCATCCATAGGCTCATTTTCAAGCTCGGCGCGGATAACCTTTTCTAAAATATCCTTACGCAAATCTTCAATTTCAACCTCAGCAGAGTGTTGAGAAGAAACTACCACGCTATCAATTCTAACGGGGACGCCGTTATCATACTCAACCGTAACCTGAGTTTTACCATCGGGTCGCAAATAATCAAGCTCACCCGATTTTCTAACCGCCGTTAACCTTTTTGCAAGGCGGTGTGCCAAAGCAATCGGCATTGGCATAAGCTCGGGGGTTTCATCGCAAGCAAAACCAAACATCATACCTTGGTCGCCCGCGCCGTGAAGATTGAGTTCGTCTACCTCGCCGCTTTTATTCTCTAACGAATGGTCAACACCAAGTGCTATATCGGGTGACTGCTCATCAATAGCGATTGATACACCACAGGTGTTACCGTCAAAGCCTTTTTCGGCAGAATCATAACCGATATCACACACAACCTGACGTGCGATTTTTGCAATATCAACATTTGCTTTTGTTGTTATCTCACCCATAACTGTTACCATACCTGTTGTGCAAAAGCTTTCACAAGCAACACGCGAGGTGGGGTCTTGCTCTAACAAAGCGTCTAAAACCGCATCGGATATATTGTCACAAATTTTATCGGGATGCCCCTCGGTAACCGATTCAGATGTAAAAAGCCATTTAGCCATTTAAAATTCCTCCTATAAAAATACGAATAATAATAAAACCGCTCGTCGAAAGAGCGGTGTTTTTAAAAAACCTCATCTTTCGGCATTAGCCGCAGGATTTAGCACCTTGAAAAACAGGTTGCCGGACATCACAGGGCCTGTACCCTCCGTCACTCTTGATAAGGATATAAATTTTTATCAATTTGCGTAATATATTGTACCATAAAAGCGTAAAATGTCAATAGCATTACACCAAAAAGATTTTGGTAAAGCTTTTTGTTGCTAAAGTTTTTTTAATATGATATACTTATTATATAAATCCTATCATAAGGGGAATTTAAAATGACTATAAATGATATCAAAGATATTTTAAACGCCGAAATTATATGCGGCGAGGAGAATCTAACAAAAGAGGTTCACAATGCTTGCGGCTCGGATATGATGAGCGATGTTCTTGCCTTTGTTAAAGACCAATCTGTGCTTATAACAGGGCTTTGCAATCCTCAGGTTATTCGCACCGCCGAAATGATGGACATTATCTGCATCTGCTTTGTTAGAGGCAAGATGCCCGATGATGCTATGATTGAACTTGCAAAAGAGCGCGATATTGTTTTGATGGCAACCAATATGCGTATGTTTAGTGCCTGCGGTGTTTTATACGAAAAAGGTCTGGGAAGAGGTGCTAGTCAATGTGTATGAGTATGAATCTTCATTATGACGTTTCGGGCGAAGATTTTACCCGCGCGGGCGAGGCTTCGGGTAAGGTTAAAGCCAAACTTAGACAATTAGGCTTTTCTCCCGATGTTGTTCGTAGAGTTGCTATTGCTCTTTACGAGGGCGAAATTAACCTTGTTATTCACGCGGGCGGTGGCGAGATTGATGTTGAAATCACTGCCGAGAACATAAAAATGACACTTACCGATAAAGGTCCCGGTATCGCTGATGTTCAAAAAGCCATGACCGAGGGATTTTCTACCGCTAATGAAAATATTCGTTCTCTTGGTTTTGGTGCGGGTATGGGTCTGCCAAATATGAAAAAATATTCCGATGAGATGAATATCGATACTGTCTTGGGCGAGGGTACCACAATTTTTATGCAGATAAATATTTAATCTTTTGAAGAGGTGTAATACATAATGCCCGCTTTTTTCCATTCGGTTTTTTTAGATGCCGATAAATGCAAAGGTTGTATCAACTGTATTAAACGTTGCCCCACAGGAGCAATCAGGGTACGCGGTGGCAAGGCACATATAATCAAAGAGTTTTGTATTGATTGCGGTGAATGTATACGCGTTTGTCCGCATCACGCAAAACGCGCGCAGTATGACAGCCGAGATACAATAAACGATTATAAATATAAGGTTGCCCTACCGGCACCCTCATTTTATGCGCAATTTAATAACGTTACCGACACAAGCATTGTTTTAAAAGCGCTTTTAAAAATGGGCTTCGATGATGTTTTTGAGGTTGCGGCGGCGGCAGAAATAGTCTCCGAGCTTTCCAGAAAATACATAGCCGAGCACCCCGAGGGCAAACCTTATATAAGCACCGCCTGTCCATCTGTTGTGCGGCTTATACGGGTTAGATTTCCCGCGCTTCTTGAAAGGCTTTTGCCCATAACCGCACCCGTTGATTTAGCGGCACATTTAGCGGTTAAAGAGGCTATGGAAAAAACGGGACTACCGCGTGAGGATATTGGAATTTTCTTTATAACCCCCTGTCCCGCAAAGGTTACTGCCACTAAAGACCCATTGGGAATAGAAAAAAGCGAGATTGACAAGGTTCTTGCCGTTAAAAAGGTTTACACCGACCTTTTACCCTTTATGGACCATAACGATGCAGGTGATACCGAGCTTAAACGTGCGGGTAGAATTGGCATTAGTTGGGGCAAAAGCGGCGGTGAGGTTGGCGGACTTCTTACAGACAGTTATATCGCGGCAGACGGAATTGAAAATGTTATCCGCGTGCTTGAGGATTTAGAGGATAACAAAATTCAAGATTTAGATTTTGTTGAGCTTAATTCTTGCACAGGTGGTTGCGTTGGTGGCGTTTTACAGGTTGAAAACCCCTTTGTTGCCAAAACAAAACTCACCCTTTTAAGAAAATATATGCCTATTGCAATAACTCATTTAGAAGATATCAAAAACGATATTTCAAACGATGCTTTCTGGACAAACGAGATTGAGTTTCAACCGGTATTCAGGCTTGGCTCTAACCCTATGGAAAGCATGAGTATGATGAAGCAAATCGACGAACTTGCCGAGGCTTTGCCTGGGCTTGACTGTGGCTCTTGCGGAGCCCCATCCTGTCGCGCCTTGGCTGAAGATATTGTTCGCGGTGTGGCTAACGAGCGAGATTGCATACATCTGCTAAAAAGATATTTACATAAAATTTCAAGTGATTTAAATTCGTTATAATAATGTGGTTTTTCGTTATATAACAAGACCCCGCACAAAGCGTACTTTGTGCGGGATTTTTTCTTTTGCTATTTTATTTTAATACCCAACCACGTTATATATCGTCGTAGGGGAGGGGTTTCCCCTCCCGTTGTTGCTCGTAATAAAAATAATATGTATATGGTTTGGCATAATTACAAATTTATCTATCGTTATATAAGGATATTTTTTGTTAACCGATAATATAATGTTTTCTAATATTTTACCATCATCGGTTAATTTCGGGAGGGGAAACCCCTCCCCTACGGTGATATTCGAAAATATATTTTTGCGGTTATGCGTACATATTGTTATAAAATATGCACCGTTTTGGCAAGGTAATTATTCTATTGTTATTTCAAAAAGTTCATTTGGCGTACATTCAAGAAGCAAACAAATTGTTTCAATATTTTCATAGCGAATGGATTTGGTTTTGTTGTTTACCATATTATTGAAATTTTGATAACTCATTCCTAATTGTTTGTACAACCAATACTTTGTATGTCCTTTTTGTTCCAATAAATCTAACACTTTTAATTTAATCATAAGATATTTCCTCGTATCTGTTGTTTTAATTAGATAATATCTTATTTTTTCTCTTTACATATAGACTAATTCATTATATAATGTATTAGTCTATAAAATGAATGAAAAAAGAGGAGTTTTATGATTAAAAGAATTGTTGTTGCAGGGTGCAGAGATTATACAGATTATGAAACTGCAAAAAGCTACATTGATTTTTGTATTAGCAGAATAAAAAATGAGTATACCCTCATTTTTGTTTCGGGCAGTTGTAAAGGTGCCGACCAACTAGGCGAAAGATATGCTAAGGAAAATGGATATCAAATTGAATATTATCCTGCAGATTGGAATAAGTACGGTAGGTCGGCAGGACCAAAAAGAAATTTACAAATGGCAAAGGTCGCCGACTATGTTATATGCTTTTGGGACTTAAAAAGCAAGGGTACAAAATCAATGATAGAAAACGCTCAAAAGCTTGGTAAAAAGATTAAAATTAAAGTAATACCATAAAAAACGCGCCGGGCTAACGCTCGGCGCGAGTTTTATAACTTAAATCTTTGTTGCAATATCAAAAATATGTGCAGGTAGGTCTGCCTCATCACAAGAAACTGTGAATGTAAACTTAGTATTGCACTCCTCAGCAACTACTGATAAGCGATCAAAGAATGCTGCAAGTTCATCATAATCACGGCCGCCTAAACGCAGGGTTGCATCTACAAAAATATCGGTAACATCGTGGTTTGCAGATTGAATTCCGCAAAGAAGAGCATAAAGCTCACCGTAACCGTTAATACCATAACTCTCTGCATCTATTAAACGTGCTTTATGTGTTATGCTGTATGTCAAGGTGTCGCCCTTTTCAACGCAAACAACATTACCTTTACTAGTTTCGGTAGCACTGTTTACCAAATCAATAAGTTTTTTGGTTTTTCCTGAACCTTTTTTTCCGATAATAAGCTGAATCATTATTCGCTCACTCCTTTATATTTTTCAACCGCAAAAGCGGGAGTTGCTTATTTTTTAAGACGTGCTTCAAGCTCTGCTTTTTGCGTCTCATATCCCGGTTTGCCGAGAAGGGCAAACATATTCTTTTTATAGCTTTCAACACCGGGTTGGTCAAAGGGGTTAACGCCCAAAACATATCCCGAAATTGCACATGCCTTTTCAAAGAAGTAGATAAGTCTGCCAAGATTTTCCTCATCAGCTTTATCTACATTTATAACCAAGTTTGGAACATTACCATCTGTATGTGCCAAAACTGTGCCCTCAAAAGCCTTTTGATTAACAAAAGACATTGGCTTGCCCGCTAAGAAATTCAATCCATCGCCGTTGTTTGCTTCCTCTTTTATTACAGTATCGCTACCGCAATCACCAATATTAACAACCGTTTCAAAAAGGATACGGCGGCCATCTTGAATATACTGACCCATTGAATGCAAATCGGTGGAGAAGGTAACAGATGCAGGGAAAAGACCCTTTGAATCCTTGCCTTCACTCTCACCAAAAAGTTGCTTAAACCATTCTGCCATCATTGTAAAGCGTGGCTCGTAAGATACTAAAAGCTCAATCTCTTTACCCTTGCGATAAAGAGCGTTACGAATAGCGGCATAGCGATAACAATCATTATTTTCTATATCGCACTCGGCATAGTCCTTGGCTGCCAAAGCGGCGCCCGACATAAGAGCATCAATATCTGCGCCTGCAACCGCAATAGGAAGTAAACCTACCGCAGTAAGCACCGAGAAACGACCGCCAACATCATCGGGAATCACAAAACATTCATATCCCTTTTCGTCGGCAAGTGCCTTTAAGGTGCCGCGTGCTTTATCGGTTGTGCAATAAATACGGCTTGCTGCCTCTTTCTCGCCATATTGTTTTTCTAAATATTCGCGGAATACTCTAAATGCAATAGCGGGCTCGGTTGTGGTACCCGATTTTGAAATGATATTAACCGATACTCTTTTACCCTCACAAATTTGAAGTAACTCGTTCAAAGAAGAACCGCTAATGCTATTGCCTGAAAAATAAATCTCTGGTAAATTGCCCCTTAAAGAATTGTAATAAGGAGATTTTAAAAACTCAATAGCTGCACGGGCTCCAAGATAAGAACCGCCAATGCCTATAACTATTAAAACATCACTGTCTTTTTTAATCTTTTCTGCCGCTTTTTTAATGCGGTCAAATTCTTCTTTATCGTAATTTGTGGGTAAATCAAGCCAACCTAAAAAGTCATTGCCTAAACCACTTTTTGAATGCAGTTGCTCGTGCGCCGCCTTGATTTGCGGTGCAACACCCAATATATCGTTTTCGCAAAGAAAATCTTTTGCATAACTTTCATTAAATTTAATTGCCAATGTAATCCCTCCGTTCTTGCTTTTTTTATTATACAATATATCCATATTTTTTGCAACGGGAAATTCATTATTTTATAATTTTTTTACAAAATTGTTTTACGGCATTAGTGCCGACTGCAAAAGCAGTGTAAAAGCATTTAAAAATGTTGCTTTTTCAACAGTATTCGCCGACAAAATCGGCACCTCGCCTAATTTTTTATCCCCTAGCATAAAGGTTGCGGTTCCTATTTTGTCCCCCGTTATAACAGGCGCATCAAGTTCGGTTGGCAAATCAATCTTTTGGGTTACCTTATCCTGTTTTCCCTTTTCTAGCAAAACATCAAATGTCCTTGTTGCTTCGGGTGTTATGCTATCCGCCATTCCTTTATTAACCTTTATAGACTGATACTTGGATAAGTCTACCTCTAGCGAAGCGAACGACCAATTTGCAAAGCCATAATCCAAAAGCTTTTTTGCACCCGCAAATCTATCGTTACTACTGCTCGACCCCATAACAACCGCAACTAACTCCATTCCGTCACGCTCAGCGGTTGCGGCAACACAGCATCCCGCCTTTGAAGTAGTGCCTGTTTTAAGCCCCGTTGCTCCGTTATAATACCGCACCAGCTTATTGGTGTTTACAAGTTCGCTTTTTCCATTACGCAAAGCATCCATCCACACGGTTGAATACTTTTTTATCAGGTCATGTTTTATAAGCTCAGATGCCATTATGGCAACATCTAAGCCACTCGTTAAATGATTATCCGCATCAAGTCCGCATGCGTTTACAAAATTGGTATTTTTCATACCAAGTTGTTTTGCACGTTCGTTCATAAGAGCCACAAAGCTTTCCTCACTACCGGCAACCGCCTCTGCCAATGCGACCGTTGCATCGTTTGCCGATGCAATTACCGAGGCTCTAAGTAGTTCATCGACCGTCATTGTTTCGCCAACCTCTAGCCATATTTGTGAGCCGCCCATTGATGCGGCGTGTTCGCTTGTTTGCACCTTGGTATCAAGGGCGATTTTTTCATTTTCTATTGCCTCCATAACAAGCAATAGCGACATTATTTTGGTTATTGAGGCTGGCGAAAGTTTTTCGTTCTCGTTATTCGAGTATAAAACCTGTTTTGTATTTGGCTCCATCAAAACAACACTCTTTGCATTTATATCAAGAGCGCCACCGCTACCAACAGATACACTGCCCGAATCAAAGTTTTTTAAAATATCCTCTGTATAAAACTCGCTTGTTACCTCTGCCGACACCATTATCGGAAAACAAAATAGCGACGGGATAAGGGCAAAAACCATTATCACCATCGCTACAATTTTTACGCTTTTATTCATACAAACACCTCCATCATACAACAAGTATATGTAGGTGTTTTTGTTTTAATAACCTAAGCTTTCTTTACAGATTATAACCTTTATTCTGCCTTTAATCCTCTGTCTGCCGCTTATTAAATAACTAACACAAATTCTATCATCTGTTAGGCAACCATCACAAATTTCGGGGTTGTCTAACCTTAGCGAAACGCACTCGCCTGTTTTGGCACAAGGTGTTTTACAGGAAAGTCGAACTGTATTTTTAGGCGCCGCAATTTTTTTAACTCTTTCTGTCGCCGCCGCGATATTTGGAACTATTTTATTCGCTCCAACAACCACTATTACATTCTTAGGGCCAAAACAGAATGCAGCAATACGATTGCCTCTGCCATCAACATTGTATAACTCGCCGCTCTCGGTTATCGCATTACTTGAAGACAAAAACACATCTGCAGAAAGCGCTTTTACCATAATCTCAGACACCTGCTCGGGCGAGAGCCCTTTTTCATACCTATCAAAAAACTTATAGTCACCATTCCTAACAAGGTCTAGGGCGCCTATTTGATTTAAGGTTTCGGAACCGCCTACGCCAATCGTTGCTCCCTTTTGGATAAGGGTTTTTAAAAGAGGTATTATCTCCTCCTTGGTTTCAACATAATAGCTTGGCATATTATTTCTTTCAAGATTTTCTAATGTCTTTTTTATCATATTATCCATAACGCACCTCTATTCTATCGTTCCGCCGCAAACAACTACATCGCCATCATAAAACACTGCCGCCTGACCTGAAGTAACTGCTCTTTGCGGTTTTTCAAACTCGGCAAGTAGAGTTGTTTCATCAAGAGGAGTTATTTTACAAACCTCTTCTCTCTGCCTATATCTAAGCTTACCCATACAGTTAAGGGGTGATGTTAATTTGTCTATTGCAATAAAATTAACATCCCTTACTATAACCTTTTTTGAATAAAGGTCTGCCTCATCACCGAGTACAACGCTATTTTTCAAGGGGTCCTTGCTTACCACATAAACAGGTCTGCCGAAGCCCGTTCCAAGTCCCTTACGCTGACCTATCGTGTATTTTATCATACCGCCATGCGAACCGATAACATTACCCTTTGTGTCAACAAAATTACCGCTTTCTAACGGGGTGTCTGTGTATTTTGAAATAAAGTTGGCATAATCACCATCCGGTACAAAGCAAATATCCTGACTGTCGGGCTTGTTTGCGTTAACAAAACCCCAGTCTTGAGCAAAAGCCCTAACCTCCTCCTTGGTTAATTCACCTAAAGGCATCAAGGTTCTTTCGAGTTGATATTGCGTTAGTGAATATAAAACATAGGTTTGGTCCTTGGATAAATCCTTGGGTCGCGAGATGATATATCTGTCCCCCTGCTTTGAAACAGATGCATAGTGCCCCGTTGCGATACGAGGTATATTAAGTTTTTCGGCGCCCATAAGCATTTCGCTGAACTTTATAAATCTATTGCAGTCGATACAGGGATTTGGTGTTTTGCCGAGATTATACTCCTTGCAAAATTTATCTATAACCGCCTTCTTAAACCTATCCTTAAAATCAAAAACATAGTGCGGAAGGTTTAGCCTATCACAAACGCTTTTTGCATCCCGAACATCCTTTGAAGAGCCACAGGTTGTTTCTTCTTTTGCCTCATCTTTTTGGCAATCATAAAGCCTGAGGGTTACTCCCGAAACATCATATCCTTGTTCCATAAGTAATGCCGCCGTAACCGAGCTATCCACTCCACCACTCATTCCAACCAAAACACCATTATTAAATTTTTTAGATGTATTAGTATCCATACACTACCTACTTCTTTTGTTTTTTGAGCAATATGCTCCCTCGATTTTTAATATATCTTCTGTGAGCTCACCGTTTATATATATATTAAGATTTGGAAGTATTCTAATACCCTTGCCGCCACCAAGCCGCCCCTCAACAAGCACAAGCCAAGGTTCACACCCCTCGCTTTTGCAAACAAGTCTAAGGCGTTTTGGCTCGATTTTGTATTGTGTCATTAGCGAAAATATTTCGCCAAGACGTTCAGGGCGTTGGCACATTACAAACCTACCGCCAAACTTTAAAAGTCCCGCTGCAGCTGATATAACATCCTCTAAACTGCATAAGGTTTCGTGTCGTGCGTTAAGAGCCGCGGTGCCACTACTTACTATACCCGCACCTGATGCCTTATAAGGCGGGTTACAGGTTACAAGCGTATAAGCGCCCTTGGCTAAATGCTCAAATGGACATTTAATATCCCCTTGCACAAAGGCAAGATTTTTTATGCTATCATTATGCTCTAATGACCTATTGGCTAGAGCAACCGCCTCTTTGGAAATTTCCAAACCAACCGCAGAGGAAAGTTTATTATCACGCATCCACAAAAATGGTATTATACCGCAACCTGTTCCGAGGTCTGCCGCTTTATCACTTTTTTTAGGGTTAGCAAAGTCAGCAAGTAAAACCGCATCTGTGCCAAAGGTATGATTTTTAGAAACAAAAATCTCGCAGTTGTTTCCAATCGGCTCGAGCGAAATATTTTCGCCGATATTTCTTAAATCTTCCATCTCTTACGCTCTACGCCACTTAACACCGCTTGCGGAATCTTCTAAGATAATACCCTTTTCTTTAAGCTCATCTCTGATTCTGTCTGCGGTTGCAAAGTCTTTGTTCTTACGGGCGTTTGTACGTTGCTCGATAAGCGCCTCTATGTCGGCATCAAGTAATTCTTCTTCTCTTTGGTATACCAATCCCAAAACGTCGCATAATTCATTAAACATATCAAGTGCCGACTCGATAGCCTTTTTATTAGGACTATCTGCAAGCATAATATTTATATCCTTAACCAAATTAAAGATAGCCGCAAGTGCATCTGCTGTGTTAAGGTCATCATCCATAGCGGTAATGAACTCTGTTTTTCTCTGCTCCACAAATGCGGGTGCTTCTCCGCCCTCCTCGGCATTTTTTAAAGCAAAATTCATATTATCAAGGCAGGTGTAAAGTCTTTCTAATGCGCTTTTTGATTGATTTAAGATATCAACGCTATAATTTATTGGGCTACGATAATGGGAGGAAATCATAATATAACGAATGGGCTCATAGCCGAACTTTTCTGATACCTCGCGCACAGTAAAGAAGTTGCCAAGCGATTTTGACATCTTTCGATTATCTACATTTATATATCCGTTGTGCATCCAAAATCTTGCAAAGGTGCAACCGTTAGCACACTCGGACTGGGCAATCTCATTTTCGTGGTGAGGGAAAATAAGGTCCTGACCGCCACAATGAATATCGATGGTTTTACCCAAATATCTACCCGCCATTGCCGAGCACTCTATATGCCAACCGGGACGACCATTTCCAAAAGGGGACGGCCAAGAAGGTTCGCCCTCTTTTGCACCTTTCCAAAGGCAGAAGTCCATTGGGTTTTCTTTATGCTCTGCAATATCTATTCTTGCGCCTGCCTCTAAATCCTCAAGAGGTTGATGGGATAATTTTCCATACTCATCAAATTTAGTGGCTCTAAAATATACGTCGCCGTCCGCCTCATAAGCAAAGCCCTTTTCAATAAGGGTGGCGATTATATCGATAATAGCATCAATATTCTCTGTTGCCTTGGGATGAGTGGTAGCCTCTTTTACATTAAGACCTTTTGCATCTGTCCAAAATTCTGCAATATAGCGTTTTGCGACCTCGGGGACTGTGGTGCCCTCCTCATTTGCTTTTTTAATAAGCTTATCATCTATATCGGTGAAGTTTTGAACAAAATTAACCTTATGGCCACGATACTCCAAATATCTACGAAGCACATCAAAAACGCAAAGCGGTCTTGCGTTGCCTATATGAATGAAATTATATACCGTGGGTCCACAAGCATAAATTTTAAACTCTTTTCCATCGTATGGCAAAAGTTCTTGCTTTGCCCTTGTCATTGTATCAAAAATTACCATTTTGTTTTCCTCCGCTTAACTTTAATTATTCTCTTTAATTTCTTTTAGTTTTTGGGGCGAAACCTCACCAAGTGCTTTTTCCAACTGCCTTATTCTGCAGTCGAGCTTGCAAAGTTGTTCGGCTACAGGGTCGGGAATATGGACTTGGTCGAGTGGCGCAACTTTTGCGCCGTTGCGGCGAACAATCCTTGCAGGGACGCCTGCAGCGGTGCAATCGGGAGGAACCTCCTCCAAAACGATAGCGCCCGATGCAATACGGGAGTTATCCCCCACCTTAAACGGACCTAAAACCTTTGCGCCCGAGCTAATCATAACATTATTTCCGATGGTTGGGTGACGTTTGCCAACATCCTTACCCGTACCACCCAAGGTAACGCCTTGATAAATCAAAACATCATCGCCTATTTCGGTGGTTTCGCCTATTACAACTCCAACGCCGTGGTCGATTACAAGTCGGCGACCGAGCTTTGCGGCGGGGTGAATTTCTATGCCTGTTTTTCTAACTGCCCTTTGAGAAATCCAACGAGCAATAAACTTCATGTTATGGCGATAAAACCAATTTGCTCTGCGGTGCATACGAATCGCACGAACGCCCGGATACAAAAAGAAAATCTCAAGCGAACTTCTTGCCGCAGGGTCACGTTCTTTTACCGCCGCGATATCTTCACGTATTCTGTCAAACATAATTTTCCTCCAAATAAAAAGCCCCCTGCTTAATGCAGGAGGCGGTTATTATACCACGGTTCCACTCCAATTTATCACTTAGGAAAAACCTTTGGCCTTTAACGGTGCCAACCGCAAACAAATAATCACTTTTTAAAAAAGCTTTCCTCATTTGTGCTAGTGGGTGCATTTCGCCTTCGCCTTACCGACAAGCCCTTTCAGTCTATGAAGCTTGCTCCCTGACGGAACTCGAAAGTTACTTCTCCCACCTAAACGCATTTATCTTTTTTATTATTATACGCTTTTTGTTCTTCTTTGTCTACTATTATTTTTTGGGGTCGATATATTTTTTATTCTGAATAACATATATAACGCCCGAAATCACGGTTAATACTGCCGAAACCCATAGGGTTATATTTGTTACAAAATCTACAGATGCCTTTAAAAATACTGCATCATTAAATATTGACACAAAATACTGCCCTAAAATCGCAAGTATTATTGCAACCATCTGGCTAACCGTTTTTGCCTTACCCCAAATATTTGCCGCAATAACATTCCCCTTGCCTGCCGAAACTAAACGAAGTGAGGTGATTAAAAATTCGCGAATAAGCACTATAAAGGTTATCCACACAATACCAACACCGATGCCAAGCTTTATAAAGCCTAAAAAGGCGGCGGTTGTTAACATTTTATCTGCCAAGGGGTCTAAAAATTTGCCAAAATCGGTTATGAGATTTTGCGACCTTGCAATATTTCCGTCAATATAATCGGTTATACTTGCCGCCGCAAAAAGAATAAGCGCAACCAAGAAATGATGCGGAAACGGGGTAAGAAGTGCCGCTAAAAAAAACGGAGTCATAATTATGCGAAGTACAGTTAATTTATTTGGTAAATTCATAAACTAATCCTCCAAATTCTCTCCCAAAAGGTCATATTCTATAACATCGTTTATTCGCACCTTAACAAAGTCGCCCTCTTTTAATTTAGCCTTAGAGGCAAAGAAAACCTTACCATCAATATCGGGTGCATCGGCTTCGCTTCTACCAAAATAGCATTTTATATAAGAATCATAGCCCTCAACCAAAACCTCTTTTACCATACCGATTTTTTCTTTATTCTTTTGCTCGGCTATTGTCATTTGGTCGGACATTATAATTTCGCTTCTATCCTGCCTTAGCTGTTCGGGAACTTGGTTTTCAAACTCTGCCGCGGGGGTATCCTCCTCTGCAGAGTAAGCAAAACAACCGAGCCTATCAAATCCGATTTCCTTAACGAACTCGGCAAGTAATGAGAAATCTTCCTCACTTTCACCCGGAAAGCCTGTTATAAGAGAGGTACGTAAGGTGACATCAGGAATTGTTTTTCTAATTCTTTTTATAAGTTCTATAAGTTCCGCCTTGCTTCCCTTACGGTTCATTCTTTTTAAAACCTTATCGCTTGCGTGTTGAATAGGGATATCAAGATATGGCACAAGCTTTGGCTCGCTCTTTATTAACTCTAGCAATTCATCTGTTATTTTATCGGGGTATGTATATAGTGTGCGTATCCAATGTATACCATCTATTTTACAAAGTTCCTTTAAAAGCTGTGGCAGACTAGGTTTGCCATACAAATCCACACCATAATTTGTTGTATCCTGAGCAACTACGATAAGTTCACGAACACCGCTATCGGCAAGCTCTTTTGCCTCTTTAACGCAGTCCTCAATAGGTAGACTTCTAAAATTTCCGCGAATGTCGGGAATGGCGCAGTATGAACAACGATTGTTACAACCTTCGGCAACCTTTAAATAGGCGGTGTAAAACGGGGTAGTTAAAACCCTTTCACCCGAAAGACAAAGGTTTTGCTTTTCGCCAAATGCAGATGCCTTGTTGCCGTTGAGCGCTTGTTCGATTAGCGAAATAATTTCGCCATTGGAACCTATTCCAACAACCGCATCCACCTCGGGTATTTCAGTTAAAATCTGCTCTTTATACCTTTCAGCGAGGCAACCCGTAACAACCAACACCTTTAATTCGCCATACTTTTTATACTCAGCAACATCTATAATATTCTCAATGGACTCTGCCTTTGCGGATTCAATAAATCCACAGGTGTTAACTATTATAACCTCTGCTTCATCCTCTTTGTTTGTTATTTCATAACCTGCTTTTTTTAGGTCTGCCAATATGCGCTCGGCGTCTACCTGATTTTTAGGGCAACCAAGCGACACCATACCTATCTTACACGACATTTATTTTTCTCCTCTAGAGCAGTACCACATTACAAAAGTTTCAACTGCTCAAACGCTGATTTAATATCCGAATAGGAAAAGCCCTTTCTTTGAAGTGAAGCAAAGGTCTTTCTAACCCCAATTTCATCAGATATCTTATTTTTATATTTTGAATTTATCAGTGCAACTATCTGCTCTTTTTCATCCGACTGATGCACTGTTGTTTCACACACTTGTTTAATAATATCGGTTGAAACACCCTTTAGCGCCAGTTTGCTTTTTATCTCTCTCAGGGAGCGGTTTTTATTCAGCTCCTTTGCCACAAAGTTCTCAGCAAACTTTTGGTCGTTTATGTATCCCTTTTCTACCATTTGCCCTACGGCAAAAGCAGATGCCTTTTTAGTAAATTTACGGCAAAGCTTATCATAAAGCCCTTTTTCACTATGGTCACTTTGGGATAAATGCCATATTGCCCTATGCTTTGCCCTATAACACTCGCTAACATAAACTAACTTTTTTAAATCTTCCTCGCTAAGTGTTATGCCCTTTTGTATGTTACACCGCGAAAGAATTGTTCTATCAAGCAAAAGTTTTTCGCCCTCATATTCGGCACCTGCAAGTTTTTCTTTTATCTGTGGTTCAACCAAAACTGCGGCAAGTCCCCTGCGACGAGGCGCAATATCTATTATCTGCATCAATCATCAACTGCTACGTCAATACTGATTCTGCTAGACGGGGCTTTTACCTCTTGCACAACCTCGGGTGCTGCCGTCTCAGCCTCAACCTCGATAACACCATTATTGCTCATAGCCGCCAAAACCTTTTGGTGAATCTCGTTAAAGAGTTCGGGATTTTCGCTTAAGAAAATTTTTGCATTGTCTCTGCCCTGTGCCATTCTAAGCTCACCGTAATAGAACCATGCGCCCGAACGTTTAACAATACCAAGATTTGATGCTATATCAATAAGCTCACCCTCTTTAGAGATGCCCTTGCCATACATAATATCAAACTCTGCAGTTTTAAAGGGTGGTGAAACCTTGTTTTTAACAACCTTAACCTTAGTTTTTGAGCCAATCATTTCGGTGCCGTTTTTAATGGTTTCTGCCTTGCGGATATCAAGACGCACGCTGGCGTAAAATTTAAGTGCGCGACCGCCTGTTGTGGTTTCGCTGGGGCCATAGAACGTGCCTATCTTCTCACGAAGCTGATTTATAAATATTGCTACACAATTATATTTTGAAATTACACCTGCAAGTTTTCTGAGCGATTGTGACATAAGCCTTGCTTGAAGACCTACGTGCGCATCGCCCATATCGCCCTCAATTTCTGCTTTTGGAACCAATGCTGCAACCGAGTCGATAACTATGATATCAATAGCACCCGAGCGAACCAAAGCCTCGGTTATCTCCAATGCTTGTTCGCCTGTATCGGGTTGTGATACCAAAAGTTGATTTATATCTACACCCAAATTAGCGGCATAAACAGGGTCGAGCGCGTGTTCAACGTCGATAAACGCTGCCTGACCTCCCGCCTTTTGCGCCTCTGCTACTGCGTGAAGCGCCAAGGTTGTTTTACCTGAGGATTCGGGACCAAACATCTCAACAATTCTTCCCTTAGGAAGACCGCCTATACCCAGTGCCATATCCAAAGATATTGAGCCTGTTGAAATATGCTCAACGTTCATACCAACATTTTCACCAAGTCGCATTACTGTGCCTTTACCATATGCTTTTTCAAGCTGGTCAAGGGCGGTTTTTAGCGCTTTTTCTTTATCTGCTGAGGGTTCTGTGATTTTTATTTTCTTTTCTGCCATATATATCTAGTCCTTTCCAAACTTAGTTTAACTGTGCTATAACAACTCTATCGTTTTGTGACAAATCCTTTATAATTTCAACATTGGCATATCCGTTTTCTTCAAATATGGTTTTTACTTCTATACCCTGTTTATATCCAATCTCCATGAAAACTTTGCCGTTTGGCTTTAACAACTCTCTCGTTATTTGGGCTAACAACCGATAAAATTCAAGCCCGTCGTCACCGCCAAAAAGCGCCATATGAGGTTCTTTTTTTACTTCGATTTGCAGTTCTTTCATTTCGCTCAAGGTGATATATGGTGGATTGCAAAGGATTAAATCCGCCTTTTCTTTAGGTTGCCAAACTGCAATATCGGCAAGTTCTTTTTTAACATTCACCTTATTTAGTTCACAGTTTTTAAGCAAATATTTAAAGGCTTTTTTGCTTTTTTCCACCAAGGTTATTTTAGCCGTTTTATTGTTTTGTGCAACAGCAATGCCGATAGCACCGCTTCCAGAACACAAATCAAAAACAATAGAGTTTGGCTTATCTTCGATTTCATCCAGAGCCAAATCCACAAGCAGTTCACTATCTGACCTTGGGATAAGCACGCCCTTGCCAACATAAAAAGGCGATGAATAAAATTCCCACTCCCCTAAAACATACTGCAAAGGTACACCGCGTTTTCTTTTTTTAAGACTGTTTTTTAATACTCTTATCTGTTTTGGTGATAATTCCTCATCGCCCATAAAATAAAGGCTATCTTTTGACTTATTAGTTACTGCAGCTATAAGCTCGTTTGCCTCAAATTCAGGCGAGTCGCTTATCTTTTCAAGCTCTGCTAATAACCAAGCCTTTGCTTTTTTGAAATTTAACTTCATTTTATTCTACCGCACAACATTCAGATAATACTTCGTCGGGGTTTTCGGGCAAAACCGCCTTTAGCGAGGCGATTGCAACCTCAATCATATCATCAGTCGGTTCCTTTGTTGTAAGCCTCTGCACCCACATACCCGGCGCCGCGATTATGCGAGTAACCACATTATCGTATTTTCCACAAATCTTAATAAGTTCATAACCGAGTCCGCAAATTATTGGCACAAGCAGTATTTTTATAGCAACCCACAAAATTCTAAGCTTTGTTATATTGGGGAAAACAGTTACAATTACAAAACTTGCCAAAATGCCGACTATAAGCATTAAAATCATAAAGGAGGTTCCGCATCTTGGGTGAAAGCGGGATTGCTTTTTAACATTTTCTACCGTTAATTCCAAACCCTTTTCGAAGCAAAAAATAGATTTATGCTCTGCTCCGTGATACATAAACACCCGTTTAATATCCTTAGTGCAAGAAACGAGCGCTATATAACCCACGAATATTGCGATTTTTAAAACTCCCTCAAACAAAGGTCGCAAAGCAAGTGGTAACTCGCCACCAAGCATCCAGCCTATTGCGTCAAAAACGAGGGCAGGAAGATACATAAATAAAAACACCGATAATAATACGCCCAACACACAGCCAATAACCATAATGGCAGAAACAAGCAGATTTGTTTTTTGTTTGTTTTCTGTTTTAGGCTCGGTCTTTTCTTCCTCTAAATCGGTCATGCCCGATTTATCTGCCGATATCATAAGCGCCTTATAGCCTTGAATCATAGATTCAACAAAATTAACCGCGCCCCTAATAATAGGAAATCCGAAAATTTTGCACTTATCCTTAAGGTGCTTTTCTTGCATATATTCAATATCTATACTTTTATCGGGAGTGCGCACCGCGATTGCGGTTTTGTAAGGGCTTTTCATCATAATGCCCTCTATAAGCGCTTGGCCTCCTATACTTGCTTTTTTCATACTACTCTACCTTTTCGTCATTCAAGATTTCTTCGAGGTTTTCAAGTTCGTTTGCCTCGATTTCCTCTGCCGCTTTAACAACCTCTTCAAGAGTTATATTCTCGCTCGGCTCTAAGGGCGGAAATTCCACTGCATCCGATTCGGTTATCTGCGCCACTTCCTCAGGGTCGGCAATCGGCAACACAACCGTTACGGTAGTGCCAACTCCCTCTTTGCTTTCGATAAATAGAAGTCCGTTATGCTGTTTGATAATTTCATCGGCAACAGCAAGACCTATTCCCGAACCGCGAACGGTAGTATTGGATTTAAAGAACTTCTCTTTAACCCTATCGATATCCTGCTCGGGAATACCAACACCCGTATCCAAAACCTTAATGTGTATGCAATTATCTTCCTCGTGGCAATCCACCAAAACGTGACCACCCGCATTGGAATATTTAATAGCATTATCAATAATGTTAATGAAAACCTGTTTTAAGCGGTCAGGGTCGCCCATAACGTCGCTTAAAACCTCGGGACAAATAAAATCCATTTTTATGGACTGTTGTTTAGCAATTTCTAGATACATATCGGCGGCTTCCGCCAATACCGTTACTACATTTATAATTCGCTTGTTAACCGATAATCTGCCCGATTGCATTCGAGAAAAGTCTAATAAATCCTCTACCAATCCCGATAATCTATCCGCTTCGGCAAGAATTACATCAAGACCTTTTGAAACAAGTTCATCATCTGTACCAAGCGACATTCTTGCCGTTTCCCCCCAACCTCTAATAGCGGTTAGCGGAGTTCTAAGCTCGTGCGATACAGAAGAAATAAAACTGTTTTTAATGGTATCTGCCTGACTTAATTCACTCGCCATATGATTAACAGCATCACAAAGTTCGCTTATCTCATCCTGTTCTCTTTCTTTTTTGGCTTTTTTAATTTCAAGCCTTGATTTAAGGTCGCCCATCGCGATTTTTCTAGCGACATTACTAACCTCTCTTACCGGTTTAACTATAGATTTAACAAAATAAAGACCCGATAATGCGCTAAAAAGAATTATTCCTACGCCAATGGCAATACAAACCGACACAAGTCCCCAGATGTGCTTATTAACTCCCTCCAGAGAAATAACCCATCTGATAGCACCGTTAGAACCATTTCCATAATCGCCGAGAATGGTGGTTTGCGCCATTATTGCCTCGCCTCTATCTGAAAAGCCTGTCCAGGTGGATGTGGCGGAATCAGATGCCTTTGCATTGTTATAATCAGGCATATCGGGGCTACCTGGCTCAAAACCGTTAGAGGTTATAATAACAATTCCATCACTATCGATTATCTGAACCTCAATCTTATCCTTGTGCTCAAAGTTTTCAATATACTGCCTTGCATATGCTCTAAAATCGCCCTTAGACACCGTTGCTAAAAGCGAAAAGCCTTGACAAAGCTCATTTGCGCTACTACGCGCTGTTTCATAATAATATGTACGTATAAAAATACCAATAAAAATCTCAATGACTATAACGATAACTGCAACAATAGACAAAACATTATAAATCCACTTTTTTGTAATACCGCTTGGCAAAACGTTTTTTATGCTCATTATCGTTACACTCCTTTCTTTGAAATTTTTATCCTTTAATTGCTTTGACTATCCCACTTATAGCCCATACCCCAAACAGTTATTAAATACTTTGGATTTGATGGGTCATCTTCTATTTTTATTCTGAGTCTTCGAATATTAACATCAACAATTTTTTCTTCACCGAAATATGCCTCGCCCCACACACGATTTAAAATATCAGTTCTATCAAGTGCGGTATCAGGGTTGGTGAAAAAGTACTCAACAATTTGAAACTCTACCTGTGTGAGCTCGATATTTTTATCGTTCTTGCTTAAGGTTCTGCGGCGGGTGTTAAGTTTAAATTCGCCTAATATTATTTCATCGCTTGAGCCTTGCTTTACTGCGCCTTTGTTTATTTCAACCCTTCTGTAAAGGGAATCAACCCTGGCAAGAAGCTCCGATGGGCTAAACGGCTTTGTGATATAATCATCCGCGCCTAGCATTAAACCTCTGATTTTATCCATCTCTTGTGTGCGGGCAGTAAGCATAATTATGCCAAGCGACTGCGAACGACTACGAAGTTCTTTGCAAAGAGTTAGTCCATCCATACCCGGCATAGAAATATCCAGCAAAGCTATAGCAAAATCGCCCTCATTTTCGTAAATTTCGAGTGCTTCCTCGCCCGAACCCGCCTCTAAAACATCATAACCCGCTCTTTTAAGGTTAATAACCTCAAACTCGCGAATTGCAACCTCATCCTCAACAACTAATATTCGTTTCAATGGATTTTTCCTCCTTTAACCCAACAAGTGAAAAAGTTTTTTGAGTTCGTTTTTATCGATTTTTTCAGGGCCATAATAATTCCCAAACATAGCCGCATATACAAGACCCTCAGAGCGCAAAATTTCTGCATACTCTGAAAATCCGTTATTTTCTTTATCCCACTCTACATCCGATATAGTTCTTATGCGAACAAGCTCACCTAAAACCGTTTCGCTCTCATCTTCCCACAAATATATTGTTCGCAAACGATTTTCAGCATCGCGGCTTATTGTGATAATATTAAGCCATTTTTGCGGTATTTCCAAAAAATATCCATCTGTATAATTCATAGCGGCATACATAGAGGTTTTAAACTCACTGCCGTTATATGTGCACCAACGTGTTATAGGGTTTAGGGACGGAGAAGTGCTGTTAAAAACAAACTCATCATCACTAAGCCTTAGTGGAACTTCAACAACCTCATCCCCATCAATATCCATACACGAAATCTGCTCGTTTCGATAGGTGGGCAAAACTGTTTGCGGCGTTTTTTGATAAAGCGGTGACAAAAGCTTTTGCCCTTTGAAATAAATTATTTCGGTCTGCATACCCGAACCTACCGTTTCATCAACGAAAATGGCGGGTTTGCCACTAGTAAGTTTACTTAAAATTGGCTTTGAAAAGGAGGTCGCAGAACCATCTAAATCACAACTGCCGAGCTCACGCACCCCGCTAGCATCAAAGGTGAAATACTTAGCCGATGCGGTTGATTCGGTTTTGTTATGCTCTAAAATGAAAAGCCCTTTTTGATTATCACTTTTAAGCTCACAACACATAAATTCTGTGTAAATTTCTTGAATTCTGGGGATAAGCGATAGCCCTTTTAGGCTATACACCATAACCCTTTTATCAACACCGCCATATATATTCCAACCAACCACAATCTCTTTAATATCATCGTTATTAAGGTCGATTATGTCTACCTTTTCAACACCAACAGCAGAAACTGAAATATCACTTATCGAAATCCAATTATCGCCCGTTTTTTTCATAAGGTTTAAATGCATTGTTGCGATATTTTCGGTATTAAGCACACTATAAAAGGCAAGTGCAAACTCGGTTGTCTCCCCGCCCGTTAAATTTGTTAAAACATAAGCAGACCTATACTCTCCATCTGTTGGATATCTAAGGGTGAATTTTCCCTTTACACTCTGTTTTAAAACCTTATCAATCTCATACATTTCGCCCCTTGCTCTAGGGGGTGAAAGAAACTCGTCGTTTGTCATATCGAGGCTCGCCGCACAGCCCGAAAGCGTAAGCATTACAGCCAAAAGCACAACAAAGGCAACTGCTTTTTTATAAACCTTTTTATATGGCATACGGCCACCTCCTTAAAAAATCTAATTATTCAATTTATTGTAACACATTCGAGCAAAAAAATAAAGAGAAAAACACAAAAATTACTAAAAAACAGTTAGGTTTTAAAAAAGCAAAAACTTCTCTACGGTTTTACACATAGAGAAGTTTTTAGTTTAAATACTCTGACTAAAATTTACGCCATACCATTTTATTAACAACACCGGTATACGACTGAATTATTTTAACCACCTTTGTTGAAACATTTTCCTCAACATAGGTAGGAACGGGTATGCCATCGTCACCATTCAGATTCATTGAAACCGCGGTATCAACCGCCTGAAGCAATGATTTTTCATCAATTCCCGCAAGGATGAAGCACGCCTTATCAAGCGCCTCTGGGCGCTCGGTTGAGGTTCTTATACAAACTGCGGGGAAGGGGCAACCTCTTGACACAAAGAACGAGCTTTCCTCAGGCAAGGTTCCGCTATCTGATACAACTGCAAAGGCGTTCATTTGCAGGTTATTATAATCGTGGAAGCCCAACGGCTCGTGCTGAATAACACGTGAGTCGAGTTCAAAGCCGCTCTGCTCCAAACGTTTTTTAGAGCGAGGATGACAGGAATAAAGAATCGGCATATCATATTTTTCTGCCATTTTGTTTATTGCGCTAAAAAGCGACAGAAAGTTTTTCTCGGTATCGATATTTTCCTCTCTATGAGCAGAAAGAAGAATATATTTTTTAGCCTCTAAACCTAATTTATTTAAAATATCGCTATTTTTAATGTCCTCCAGATTGGCGTTTAACACCTCTGCCATTGGTGAACCTGTTACATAGGTGCGCTCCTTTGGCAGACCACACTCGTGCAAATATCTACGAGCGTGTTCAGAATATGCAAGGTTAACATCTGAAATAATATCAACTATTCTGCGGTTTGTTTCCTCCGGCAAGCACTCATCCTTACAGCGATTGCCTGCCTCCATATGAAAAATAGGAATATGGAGTCTTTTAGCCGCAATAGCCGAAAGACAAGAGTTTGTATCACCTAAAATAAGTAGCGCATCGGGCTCTATCTGACTCATAAGCTTATAAGAACAGTTGATAATATTGCCAACTGTCGAGCCTAAATCGTCGCCGACTGCATCCATATAAACCTCGGGGTCCTTTAACTTTAAGTCCTTAAAGAAAACGCCGTTTAGATTATAGTCATAATTTTGGCCTGTATGCGCCAAAACGCAGTCGAAATACTCGCGGCACTTGCTGATTACCGCCGCAAGTCTTATTATTTCAGGCCTTGTGCCAACGATTATGAGCAGTTTTAATTTGCCGTTGTTTTTAAAAGAAACATTAGAATAATCAAGTTTAATATCCAAAATTACTTCCTCCTATTTTACTACGGGGTCAAAGAAGGTATCGGGCTTATCTGCATCAAAGCACTCGTTAGCCCACATAAGCGTTACCAGATCCTCGGTATCGCTAAGATTGATTATGTTATGGGTATAACCGGGAAGCATATGTACCGCCTCGATTTTATCGCCCGATACATAAAAATCAAGCACCTCGTCGGTTCCAACCTTGCGCTGCTGAATTAGTCCCTTGCCCGAAACAACGATAAAAAATTCCCATTTAGTATGGTGCCAATGCTCACCTTTAGTGATGCCAGGCTTTGAAATATTAACCGAGAACTGACCGCATTTTTCGGTGCGAAGAAGCTCGGTAAAGCTACCTCTGTTATCCACATTCATTTTAAGTTCAAAAGAAACTTTTTCTTTTGGCAGATAAGAAAGATATGTAGAATAAAGCTTTTTAGCGAATGAATTCTTAGGTATCTCGGGCATTAAAAGTGTTTGGGGCTGAGCCTTAAAGCTATTTAAAAGTTCTACTATCTCACCCAAAGTCACCTTATGCGTAATAGGTGCCGCACAAAAACTTCCGTTTTCGTTTAAAACGGTATTTACGCCATCAAATTCACAATGATGCTCTTTACCCTCAAGGGCATCAAGCATCTCGTCAATCAAATCATCAATGTATAAAAGTTCAAGCTGAACGCTTGGGTCGTTTACGGTTATATCCAAATCGTTTGCAATGTTGTTGCAGAAGGTTGCAACGGCACTGTTATAGTTTGGTCTGCACCACTTTCCGAACAGATTAGGAAAGCGATAAACCATTACCTTTGCGCCCGTTTCCCCGCCGTAAGCAAAGAACAAATCCTCGCCTGCTTTTTTGCTTTTTCCGTACTCACCATTAGCGTATCTACCAATAAGGGTTGCCTGAATGGATGACGAAAGCACTACAGGGCAGGTGTTTTTATGTTTTTTAAGGGTATCAAGCAGAGTACTGGAAAAACCAAAATTGCCCTGCATAAATTCTTCCTCTGTTTCGGGGCGATTAACACCAGCAAAATGAAAAACAAAGTCGGCTTTTCTGCAGTATTCATCTAACTCTTTTTGGGTAGAACCAATATCGTAAAGATACAGCTCCTCAATATTTAAGTTTGGACGGGTTCTATCCTTGCCATCCTTAATATTGTTTAGGGCGGCGGTTAGGTTTTTACCCACAAAACCCAACGCACCAGTGATTAAAATTTTCATATTTTCTTACCTTTATTTGCTTAATTCTGCAAGTTCTGACTGAATATACTCCAAGGATAAAAGCTTATCCTTAACCTCTTCAACACTTAAAAGCTCGGTGTTATTAGAGTTGAACTCGGTTAAAGGATTGCGCTCGGTATCTCCGTCAACAAAATATTTATCATAATTAAGTCCGCGATTATCGGCAGGAACTCTATAGAAGTCACCCATATCAATAGCGTTTTCGCACTCCTCGTTTGTGAGCAAGGTTTCATAAAGCTTTTCACCGTGGCGAATGCCGATAACCTTAATCTCGGTCTCGGGTGCAAAAAGTTCGGTTACAGCCTTTGCTAAGGTTTCAATGGTACAAGCGGGTGCCTTTTGAACCAAAATATCACCATTCACACCCTCTTCAAAGGCAAAAAGAACCAAATCAACCGCCTCTTCAAGCGACATAATAAAGCGTGTCATAGAGGGCTCGGTTATAGTTATTGGGTTGCCCGCTTTAATCTGGTCAATCCAAAGCGGAATTACCGAACCGCGTGAGCACATTACGTTACCGTAACGGGTGCAACAGATTTTGATTTTTTTAGAGTCAACATTGCGAGCCTTAGCAACCGCAACTCGCTCCTCCAAAGCCTTTGTGATACCCATAGCATTTACTGGGTATGCCGCCTTATCAGTAGAAAGGCAAATTACATGGCTTACCCCCTCCTCAATGGCGGCGGTAAGAACATTATCGGTACCCATAACATTAGTGCGAACAGCCTCCATAGGAAAGAACTCGCAAGAGGGCACCTGCTTTAGCGCTGCAGCATGGAATATGTAATCAACACCGTGCATAGCGTTTTTAACACTAGCAAGGTCGCGAACATCACCGATATAAAACTTGATTTTATCGGCTACTTCGGGCATTTTTGCCTGAAACTCGTGGCGCATATCGTCCTGCTTTTTCTCATCCCTAGAAAACACACGGATTTCGCCAATGTCGGTGTCTAAAAATCGGTTAAGCACCGCATTACCGAAGGAACCCGTACCACCTGTTATAAGTAATGTTTTGTTTTTAAATGATGACATAGCTATATTCCCCTTATTTATTGTATTGTGTAAATTGAGTTTTAGTCTCTACTAAAAAGGTCTCTTGTATAGATTTTTTCTTTTACATCGTTTAATTCGTCATCATAACGATTGGCTAATATAATATCTGTTTTTTCTTTGAAGAAGGATAAATCGTTTACCACTTCAAACCCAGCAAATAGGCACTGATCTTTTAATGTTGGTTCATAAATTATTACTTTTGCGCCTTTTTCTTTAATTCTTTTCATAACACCCTGAATAGAACTATGCCTAAAATTATCAGAATTGCTTTTCATAGTGAGTCTATAAACACCGACAACCGAATCGGTTTCTTTTACACCTTTGCTTTTTACAATGCTAAGAACTTTTTGTGCTATATACTCTTTTCTTGTTTTGTTAGATTCAACAATAGCCCTAATAAGATTTTCTGGGATGTTCTGAAAATTTGCAAGAAGTTGTTTTGTATCCTTTGGCAAACAATAACCACCATATCCAAAAGAAGGGTTATTATAATGAGTTCCAATTCTAGGGTCTAAGCAAACTCCATTTATAATTTGCTCTGTGCTTAACCCTTTTGTTTCTGCATATGTATCTAATTCGTTAAAAAAGGATACTCTAAGAGCTAAATATGTATTAGAAAATAATTTGACCGCCTCTGCTTCTGTTGGTTCCATAAGCAGAATGGGTGTCTCCTGCTTTAATGAGCAGTCTTTTAACATACTAGCAAAATTTTTCGCGTGCTCCATTATTTTCTTGCTTTGCGATTTTAAACCAATTATTATTCTTGATGGATACAAATTATCATAAAGAGCCTTGCTTTCTCTCAAAAACTCCGGACTAAATAAGATATTATCATTGCCTGTGCTTTTAATTATGGATTGTGTAAAGCCAACGGGGACTGTAGATTTTATAACTATACATGCCTCGGGGTTTATCTTCGTAACTTTTGTTATTACACTTTCAACTATAGCTGTATCAAAATAATTTTTTTCACTATCATAATTTGTAGGAACTGCAACAATAACTGTATCTGCAGATCTATATGCTTTTTCTTCGTCAGTTGTAGCAACTAGGTCAAGTTTTTTATTGTCAAAAAACTCTTGTATTTCTTTGTCTTGGATAGGAGATATTCTGTCGTTTATCTTTTGCACCTTATCTGGCAAAACATCCACAGCAATCACAGAATGTTTTTGAGATAAAAGCGTAGCAAGCGAGAGCCCTACATATCCTGTTCCTGATACCGCTATTTTCATGATTTTACCAACCTTTTCAACAATACAATATTTTTTTTAATATAGTATTTTATTTTTATCTTTATCGCAGTTTTTCCGATAGACATTCCCGCATCAACTGCGGCTGCTTGTAATCCTTTCTTTTCATATGTCTTCAAAAATTCTTTTCTTTTGTTCATAACCGATATTGTTGGCGTTCTTGCTTCAACATCAACGATCAACTCAGATTTGATGAAATTTAAATTCATACTTGAAAACGCTTTTTCTAACAGTTGTTGTCCTTTAAAAGTGTTTACCAGGACTTGGGACAATCCATCATGGTTTTTGGGGGAATTTGTAACCTTTCTATATTTCCAAAAGTCTGCAAGCGTTATATCTGATATATGTTTATTTGCAAATTTACATTTATAACAATAATCCCTAACATTTAAGTGTGCACTTACAAAACTATAAAAATATGGATCCAATGCCATTGGCTGCTCATATTTTTTTCCGTTCTTAAAATCAATTAACAAGGCGTGCTCTTCCCACCCTGCAGTTTTGGGCCTAAAATTAACGTTTTCGATTTTTGATCCATACGTTTTTTCTTTATCGCAAATATGTTCTAAATACATTTTATGAGAAGCGAGGCCACCACACAAAAAATCAACAACTACCAGGTTTTTATATTCTTTTTTCAAATAAGCTTTTAACCCGGCAACTTGACAAGGGGTTCCACAAAAAAGCACTTTTCGTTCTTTAGATAGTTCGTTTTCAATCTGCCTAAAAGCAGTGTTAACACTGCTTTCTACGTATTTACTCCTCATAAGAGTATGCAGTGGGGTTTCATCAGTATTTTTAAAAACCACCCTCTTAAAATCATCTGTATATCCTGCCGAAAAAACTATACCGCTTTCTTCTAAAATGATTTTTGAAAAAGCAGCAAATGCTCCTCCTGAAGAACTTGATGCTACAACATCTTTATCTATATGTTTACCAAAATAAGCTTGTGTTTGTATTTGAGGCGTATCTGTTTCAACATTTATTGGGCAAATTTTTTCACAAAGCCCACATTCTATGCACTTATCTTTATCAACCATAACTCTATAAAACGTTTTCTCATCATTTACAAAAATAGCATCTTGAGTGCACATATTATAACAAGCGCCACAATTGGCACATTCTTTAAATTTTGTAATGCTCATTTTTTATCTCTTTCTTTTATATTATATCAACTGGTTTTTTATATAATTAACCGCTTCTATATTCTTTTTTTCTATAACTTTTTCTGCGATTTTGAAATTTGGTTGTGGTATCTGTGTCGTTTTATTCACCTCACTAAAACAACACTCAGATAGCTCCATTTCTTCCAATAAACAAGTAATTCTTTTCTCGTTTTTTTGAACTAAAGAAACAAACGGCTTTTTGTTTATTATAGAAAAACATGTTCCGTGGAAGGATGTTGTGACAACAAACTCCGCTTTTTTAAATAGAGCAAGAAACTCGTTTGGCCCCGCATCTAAAACAACAAAATCTGTATATTTATGGCTTTTGGGCGAGAACGAAAGTTTTACAACAGGGATATTTAATTTTTTCTTAAGAGTTAATATCATTCTATCTAAATCTTTGTGAGACATTAACTCATAAACCAAAATGTATCTATTAGGGAGTTCTTCTACCTCTTTTGATATATTATTCCAAAAATCACTATCAACTAAAAATGTTGGATCGATATCTATTCTAGTAGGTACGTCTATTTTTGAACTCAAAATACGTTGTGCTGTTTGCTCTCTCAAAGAAAGATAGGTATACTTGTTTAAGGCTTTTTTTATATACTCCCACTCACAATCCGTAAAAGATGCGGAGCCCATGCTAGTGCTATAGGAGATTTTTTTGGCATGGTCTCCCGCGAAAGTTAATAGGTTTTGAGATCTGGTCAAACAGCCTCTATTAAACATTTGATCTCCACCAGTAATATATAAATCAAACTGTTCTTGATTTCCGTCCAAGATCTCTACAAAATTATCTTTGATAAACATAGCAAATTTCCGATTTTTTAAAAAAAGCTTTTTAATATATATAGTTTTAATAAGATTGTTAATTATTGCAGCTATAGAATTGATGCTTATCGGAAATATCTTTTCAAAAATTCTATTTTTATGATTTTGGGGGTTCAAAAAAGTAACATCTAGATTGAATTTTTGCTCTAAAAAATTTTTAAATGCTATAGCTTGCAAAACCGCTCCATAATTATGAATGTATTGTGTGGTTACAACTAAAACTTTTAGTTTTTTCTTTTCCATTTTAACAAACCCTTAATTAAGTTTTTTTCTTCTTCATTTGCGCTAACAAGATATATCACAAAAGTATATATCATTGTATACAAAACAACTTTTAAGCAAAAACATACTAAATTATCTGGCAATAAGGTCAACATACTGCCAATAATCATACTTATAATTCCACCAAACAAGGTTCCCTTAAGCACATTTTTAAATAACCTAATTATTTTAAGCCCTAATGTCTTATTTAGATAAATATTTATTAAAACCCCATACCCAAACACAAAAGAAAATCCAGTACCAATAGTTGCGCCCCAATAACCTATTTTTTTGGTTAATAAAATTGAAACTACCAAATTGACCAAACACATGGCTATCAGTATCAACGAACGTCCCAGCCGTTTCATTTTCGCATTCAGTAATGCTTCTGTTGTTGTTTCAACAAACGGTATTGTCGCTGGAATAAACAGGGCTATAACTATAGGATAAATAGGCAAAAAGTCTTTTCCGACCCAAATCATAATAAAATTCTTACCAAATAACACAAATCCTCCTATAATCAACCCCGCGATCATAAACTGAATTCTTCCAGTTCGTGCCACAAAATCCGTCAGTTCTTCTGGCGATGCATTCTTGGCAACTAACTTAGTAGCTTTAGGACCAAACAATGTACCTACTGTTGTGACCAACGAAGAATATGTTACAAACAACGATAAAGCAGTAGAATAGAGCGTAACTGTTTTGGAATCCGTCATTGCTCCTAAAATAACATTATCTAAATTTTGATTAACTTGATTTATTATTGTTTGTAAAAATATTGCAAAGGAAAAACTTAAACTTTGTATTAGTAATGGTTTATCAAAAAAATAATATTTAGCTTTTTCTTTTAAGTATATTTTATTATACAATATTACAATTATCATTGTAATAAAGGCAATAAAACAATCTGTTGCAACAATGGCGATAGATTTAACCCCAAAACTACACAAAGAAAAAATCAAAACAACGCGAAAAATCAATTTTATAGAGTGTAATGCTTTTGTGAAAATAAATTTTTCGTGTGCTGTTGCTATTCCTAAATATGAATCACATATTAAGTTAAAGCCCATAGTTGCAATCAAAAAAACAAAGAGTTGCTTTGCTATTTTCATTTCTTCTTGCGTAAAAGATTTAGAATACATAGGCTCTAACAAGGAATACATTACAACTCCGATTATTACGATTATTCCTGTTAATGAGAAGGTTATAATTTTTGCAAAAAACAGAAAATTTTCTTTCTTCTTCTGGTCGTTCGTAGTGTTAAAAAAAACTATGTTTCTGGTAACAAGTGAAGCTATACCGAAACTTGCTATAGTCAACTGACCCGCAAAAGATTGCACAATCCGATAAACTCCATATTCGCTAACACCTAGAGAGCTGATTAAAAAAGGGGTGAGAAATATACTTATAGCCATATTCAAGGCAACATTCATATACGAAATTATTGCACCTATTTTCAACTGTCTATCGGTCGAAATCATATTTTTCATCCCCTTTTTTGCTATTTTTTAAACATATATATTGTTGGTATGAGTTTAGGTGTATAAATAATAAATAACACACACACTTTATGTGCAATGGAGATTTCAGAGTTAGAAAAGACCTCTTTTTTATGTCTTTTTACATTATCACGAAATGTTTTTCTATCCTCTTGATATTTATCGTTTTTAAAAAACTCTTTCTTGCAAAATGCAGAGGCACTAAATTCTATGGCCTTTTTTAAACATTTATCTAACATATCAGCATAAATTTGTGTGTTCTCGCAAAAGCCCACCCTCATCCAATATGCTACTGCTCTATCCACTGTACCCCTAACATTTTTCTTGTTTCCATTAGATACATTATCTTTTCTATCTTGAAAATAAAAATAGAAATTATGCGGTATTATTAAAACCTTATTGGCTTTGGATGACACATGATGCAAAACCATCATATCCTGAGCAAGTCTGCCCTTTGGTTGTAATATGTTTTCCCATAGCTCTTTTTTGAAAATATACTGCCATAGTTGACTTCCATATTCATCAACTAAAATTTTATCTGTTACTTCTTTTGTTGACAAAACATAGGCATCTTCTATTTCCGTAACTGAAGATAACTTGTCTTCCTTTGTGCACGAATTGTATTTCACCATATCTGCATTAAACTTCTTCATAAGTTTTATTGAAATTTCATAGGCTTTTTCGCAAATTTTATCATCGCTATCTATAAAAGAAACATATTCACCCGTAGCGTATTTTAACGCGGCGTTTCTTGCAACCGAGGCTCCTTCGTTTTCCTTGTGTATAACCTTAACTCGAGCATCTTCTTTTGCTAGTTCATCACATATTTTTCCACTACCATCTGTTGAACCATCGTCAACAAGAATCACCTCAATATTTTTATACGTTTGATTAAGTATAGATTGAACACATCTTGCTAAATATTTTTTGGTGTTATATACCGCTATTATTACGCTAATTTTGTCCATATTCTTTTTATCCCTCCAATATTAGCTGCTAAATTCGAGAGCATGGTCCCGAGGTGAAAACTTCTTTGGTTAATCCCAATTTTTCTTTAAATAAAGCAACTAGCCTTTCTGATGCGGTTTTGGCGTTCCACTGATTAACCATTGTTTTATAAGCTTTTTTGCCTAGATTTTTTGTTTTTTTCTTATTATTTAATAGCAAAACGGTTTTGTTATAAAAGTCTTCAAAAGAACCATCATATACCATACCGTTTTTCTCGTCTTTAAGCACAAACGGCACTGAACCTATCGCTTTATTTGCAACCACAGCACAACCCGAGTTCATAGCCTCATTAAGTACTGCACCCCAACCCTCATTTCTATCTGAGGTAAACAGGAAAATCTGTGCTTTTTCCATATGCTCTCTAACCTTTTCGGGCGGCATAGAGCCTAACATATTAACACAATCAGTTAGGTTTTCGCACTCGATCATGTTTTTGATGTCTTCTTCTATCACTCCGCAACCTATCATATCAAGGGTGAATTTATATCCATTTTGTTTTAGCTTTTTTGCTAATCTAACGGCATATTCGGGGTGCTTCCAATCCAAAAATCTGCCGACCCATAACAAGCTTTTTTCTTGCTTGTTTAACATAAGTTCATCAAGGTTGTGCTCCATAACCTCGGGGAAATATCCCCAGCGGTACATACGGTTTTTAAAGCAACCAAACAGTTTGCAATCATTCGGCATATACGCACTTGCGCACAACAGATAATGATTTTTGTTTTGATATGGTATAACATGCTTTAGCATTGAGGCAACTCTTTTAGGCACGTTTTTAAACGTAAACGGCTCTTTAAAAAATCTTTCTCCATATTTAAAGGTGAGTTTTTTTGCTTTAGCACGTTTTTTAAAAAACTCATCAGGGCAAGAACCGTAAATCAATACATCGCACTCATAGCAAAGGTTCAGTGCCTTTTGCTTGTTTTCTTCGCTTTCATATGCTCTAAGCACAAAATCATAACTGCTATTTGCATCCTTATATCCAAACTTTGTTCTATCTATATCAATCGGCGTAGTCGCAATAAAAACGAACTCACCTTTTGTTTGTTTTAACATCTCTTCACAAAAAGGTATTTGGTGATGATTTAAAAAATTAGAAATAAAAACTATCATTTTTATCCTCACTGCCAGAAAAATTTATACGGAACGATATAATACGTATGTGGTTTAAGGGCATCGTAATAAAAGAACAAAATAAAGAAAATTATTAAAACTGCAGTTATTGAATATTTTTCTGCTTTATTAAATTTTTCAACCGCATTGGGCAAAGAAACCATATTAAAAAACACGCAATAAAAAGCTCCTCTAAGTATTGTGCTTCCCGACAAAACAAGATAAATCGGCAAAGATAAAAACGCCATATGTATAAAAAACCTTGTTCTTTGCTCTTGCTCTGTTCTTTCAATGAAATCGCCTTTAACTGCATTTTTAGAGTACTTTTTTTCAACCATATCTGCAACCAAAACAAATATGGCAACTAATATTAAAAAGTAAAAGTTGGTGCCCAGATTTACTGCCTGCATTTTTGAATATTTAAAAACAACACTAATTAGCTTAACAATATATGAGCGGAACATCCATAAAACAACAAAAATAAAAGCATATAAAATATATGGTGGGGTTTTTACCATTCTTTCACTCTTGGCGCTATATGTTATGATATACGCAAAAACAACAACATAAAAAATTGCTGCGGATTCATGAATTGATATTGCAAGTTGCACAATTATAACAGCAGCAATTCCCCTTAAAAGTTTAACATCTGCGCCCTTTTCCTTAGGAGTATCAAGCACTACATAGGCTATAAGGCACATTCCCATTGCCATCGCTTGCCTAAGCCCTGTCATGCTAAACAAAAGGTACTGATAGCAAACAAAAAACAGACAAGATAGCATTGCGTTTTTGGAATATTTTTTTATAAAAAGGTAAAGCCCTAAGCAAATTACAAAGTAAATAAACATTGTAAAAACCTGAAACGATAGACCGCTTTTTGAAAAAAACTTTTCTAAAAAAACATAACCTTTTTCAAAGTGTGCATAACCTGAATCCCACGATGCATTTTGGCTTAAGATATATGCTTGCCTATAGCCAGGTATATCTATACCAACAGTATAATGCTTTAAGGCAAACACCCAATAAATTCCAAAAACCGACCAAAAGGTTGTTATGCCATGCACCCTGCTTTTATCCTTTACAGCAGAACTAACTATTAAGGGTATAACCAGAATATACCCCAACAAAACAAAATATATTGCCATTTTTTATCTCCTGAATAGCTTTAAATGCTTTTATATAAATTAACATACTCTAAATATGTTTGATACATATCTAAATTGGTTGCTCTTATCACACAATCCTCTGTTTTAAAGGGTTTGTTTTGACATATGTTCATTATCTCGCTATACAAACCATCTATATCATTAATTGGTACACTTACACCACAGGTTTCATTGAAAACTTCAGCACTACCGCCTGCATTAAAGGAGACAACAGGTGTGCCGCAGGCAAGTGATTCTATATTAACTGTGGGAAAATTTTCCTCCCTTGTGGGATTAACAAAAACATCTGCCGCAGTGTAAATTTGCACTAATTCGTTCGCGTTATCTGTATGCTCAATATATAAAATATTATCATTTAATTTTTCATATTCCTCGGCATTTGAGCCAACAACAACCATCTTGTAATCATCACCAAGTCGTCCTGCAAGGAGATTGAAAACATCTATACCCTTGCGATAGCACCATATTGAAGAAACCCCCAAAACAATCTTTTTATTTTCAAGCCCATATTGTTTTTTGAAATTGCTATTAGTGGGTTGGAAAACGGTCAAATCAATACCATTATTTATAACCTTTATAGGAAACTCTTTTAAAAACGATTTTTTTGCCAATTCTGCAAGCCAGTTTGAAGGCGTTACAATGGTTAAATTTTTAATGCCCTTGACCCATTTTTGTTTTAACCTATACATTCTTTTGCTATTATCAAAATAGCTTTTGGGGTATAGGTTTTTTTGAGGACAATTTTTACACTGTGCTTGCCATTTATCGCAACCACAAATATCAAAATAAACGCAGTGTCCGGTAAATGCCCAACAATCGTGAAGGGTCCACACGGTTTTAATGTTATTCTTTTTAATAAACCTAAAAAGCATTGGCAAATTTATAAAACTATCATGCATATTATGCAGATGGATAATATCGGGCTTAAATTCTTTGATTTTTTTTAATACCTTTAGCGTAGCAAAAGGTGCAAAGCAACCGCTAAACCCCGTTATCCTAGCAAGTAAAATGTTAATCTTGCGTGTTATGTTTTTGCCTATTCTTAGATAAGGCTCATTTTTTTCCTTAACTGAATTTTTATTTGTAACAGGGGCAAAGCAAAGGGTTTCAAATCCGTTTTGTTTTGCAGTATCGGCAATGCCAAGCATTATTTTGCCTGTGCTACCCGATGCCCAACCGTTTATTTGGCAGACCTTCACTTTTATCCCCCTTTTTGTTAATTATTTAACTTCTTATATAGCTCGATATACTCCATAAATTTATCATTCATATCAAACTGCTTTGCTCTGTTTAAACAATCCTCTTTTGAAAATGGTCTTTGTTCTAAAACATATCTAATCTGCATTTCAATACCATCAACATCATCCAAATCAACAACTATACCACAATTTTCATCTAATATCTCGGGGCTACCTCCTGTTTTAAAGGTGATTACGGGGGTTCCGCAGGCTAATGCCTCGATATTAACGGTGGGGAATGTATCCTCCCTTGTGCAGTTAACAAAAAGGTCTGCGGCAGTATAAATCTCAGCCAATTCTGTTTGGCTTTGCGTTCTATGTATTGATAAAATATTTTTGGGCAACTGGGCATCTATATTGCTATCCGTTCCAACGAGAACTATTTTTATATCTTCGTCCAAGGTTTCGGCAAGGCGCTCAAAAACATCTAAACCCTTTTTTTCTCCCCAACCAAACGCAACACCTAAAACTATTTTTTTATTCTCTAAACCATGTTTTTTTCTAAAATCGCTTGGTGTAGGTTTGAAAATATTTAAGTCTATTCCGTTATTTATAACCTGTATAGGATATTCTTTTAAAAATGACTGTTTTGCCATTTGAGCAAGCCATTTTGACGGGGTTACAATAGTTAAACTTTTAATGCCCTTAATCCATTTTTTCTTTAATCTATGCATTTTTTTGCTATTATCAAAAAGACTTATGGGATACACGTTTTTATGCGAGCAATTTTTACACTCGCTCTGCCATTTATCACAATTATACATTACAAAATGGGTACAATGGCCTGTGAACGCCCAACAATCGTGAAGTGTCCACACGGTTTTAATATTATGCTTTTTTATAAACCTAAAAAGCATTGGCAGATTTATGTAACTGTCGTGCATATTATGCAGATGGATTATATCGGGGTTAAATTCTTTGATTTTTTTTAATGCCATTACTGTAGCAAAGTGAGAAAAGCACCCATTAAAACCCGTAATTCTTGCAAGCAAAACGCTAAGCTGACGTGCCTTATAATTGCCTATTTTTATATATTTATGTCCGGGCTCTTTAAAACGATTAGTTGAGGTAACAGGAGAAAGACAAATAGCTTCCATTTTGTTTTGCCTTGCTTTTTCAGAAACATTGAAAATTATTCTGCCTGTGCTACCAAAAACACCGCCATTTATCTGACAAATTCTCATTGTTATCCCCTTAATTCCCTGTTGCTTTTTTGCTACTTTCCTTTATCCATTTTGGTATATCAAAACAGGTTTCATAATATCGTTTGCCAAAAAAGTTTGCAAAACTTGTCATAATTCTTACCTGAAATCTACCCTTAAACTGAGGCACCAAAACTGCCCAATCATACTGTGGATATTCTTTTGAAACAAACATAATTTTGTTTTTATAGGGTAGCTTATCAAATCGCTCCATCCACTTATCCTGACACATACCATCGTGGTTAGTTGCCACAATAAATATATTATCCCAAACTATTCTTTGGGATCTTTCATGCCACTTTCGTTTGGCCTCTTCTGGAGTTTTATAATGAACAAAACGAACCTCAATATCATCAATTTTTGCTAATGGATAATCTATTCCTTCCCAATTAAAAAACTCCATATCACACTCAAAATAATGCTTTGGGTTTTCTAAAAACTTAATAAAATCCTCACCATCAAAAGCCAAATTAACGGTAGGAGACGTAAACTCTCTGCCCAAATCGTGATATACAACACCGGGCAAACAGTTATTGCCTAGCAAAGTGAACTCTATCCCCTCTAACTGCCTTTTCATTTTATTATTTAGTGTTGACCTGAAAAGATGAGAGGTGATTTTTCTAAGTTTTAAAACTACTTTTAACAAAAAGGGGGCTCCTATGTCGCGCTTGATTGATTTATCTGCCAACATACTATCACCCTTTCAATAGTTTTTCACCTTTTGCCGAACATAACTTTGCGTAAAATCTTATTTTTATTCAATGCTTCAATAATAAACAGTGCAACTGCCATTGTTGAAACAAAATTAACTATCACCAAGCCCAACCCAATTGCAGTAGAAAAACTTGGAGTCTGTTGAGCTACAAAGAAATTTAATATTAATGTGTGAAGTAAATATATCTCTAGAGAATTTTTTCCAGACCAAATTGCTATTCTTTTGAATATGTGTGTGCCACCATTTGTTAGTTTGGGAATAAAATAATAAATGCTTATGCAGCCAAAAACAGACGAAGTCATTCTAATAGCAATGTCTTTTATGCCTTTAGACAAATAAAAAAAGTCAAAGTTGATTAGCAAAACAAGATATATTATAACGGAAATGGCGGCTAAAAAATCTAGCAATCTAATCAATCGCAAGGAACTCTGTATTTTTTCTTGGTACCTTCCAAATAAAATTCCTGCTATATAAAAAGGAATATAATATATCGCTTGTTTGATTCCTAAGAACGAAAAGCCCATAAATATTCCTATTGCCAACAACACAATAATTCCTACTCCAAAAAAGAATAAAGTCAACATTATATCTTTAACAGTTTTGCCTTCTTTGTTGGATTTTACAATTAGAAAATCACATACCGCCGAAATAATGCTAACAATATATATGGGTATCAAAAACCAATATCCAACATCTAAATTATAAACAATATATTTTATATTAAAAACTACGGTTTGACCAAACAAAACACCTCTTATAAAAAAGGTCCAAACAGTCCATGGCAAAAGATATGAGATTGTGCGTTGTATAATTGCTTTTAACAAAATAGCAGGTGTCGTTATTCTTTTTCCAAATTTAGTCACAAATCCGCTTAAAGAAAAAAACAATGGAATAGTTATAGACCAAATTATATTATACACAAAACTCCGTTCAGCTCCAATTGTGCACCCTGTCATAGTGTGTGCAAACACAACCATAAGTATTGCTATACCGCGAAGTGTGTCAACGCTTTGATTTCTTTGTTTTACCGCTTCTGCCATAAGTATACTCCTTCTTTACTGCCCATCCGAAAAAGTCTTTAGGTGCAAGACTTTTTTTGCCAAGTTAACCACAAACCTAGGTAGCAATCTGTTACCCCAAGTTATAACAAAAAGTCCAAACTCCTCTTTAACCGTTCTAACCGGTCTGTCTCCATGATATAAATCATGCTTTTTAAAATAGCGATTGGCTTTTCTTAAAAGCTTGCCCTTTCGCACAACGTCTAAAATCGGAAACTCCCCGCCCTTGCTCTGTGCACATCTGGCGCCAACCTCTCTTGCAATTGGCGTTAATGATACCTCATACATCCAGGCGTTTAATGGCTCCCTAATGGTTTTTGCCATAAAATCCTTACGCCATATTCCAGGGTATAAATTAACCCTATAATCTTTTGATAAATCGACCTCATACAAATCGGTATACCCTTTATATTTTACGGTTGTTTTTGGTCTGTCAAAAATACAGATATAATCCAGATTTTCTTTTTCCATTGTTTCAACAAGGTTTGCGATTTTTTTGCTGGAAATCGGATAGATATCAAAATAATCATCAAGGGTCACCAAAACATATTCTGTTTTTATGCCAGGCAAAACAGCCTCGATTCTTTCGGAGAGTTCCTTGCCCTCACCAGCAGAAAAAACGGTAACACCGTCAAAGGTTTTTGGGGTAGGTGAATCGGTGACTAAATATGTATCTATATTACGGTCAGCCCAATTTTTATTTAAAAGATTAAAATGTGCATCCCACAAGTCTGAAAATTTATCGCAAGAATGCACCATAAAGGAAAGCTTGTCTTTTAGATTTATGTTTTTGGGCAAAACCCTTTCAACAACGCCCTCAAACACAGCGCAACTGCTTTCTAATTTGTGGTTTTGCTCTGTTATCTCTATTGCTTTTTGATAATACTCTTTTTGTTTTTCTTTATTGCTTAAAAGATTTCTTATGCTTTGCTCTAACAGTGCCTCATCAGTGCAAACAACGCTGGCCTTTGTGCTATACATATACTCGATAATACCGCATTCAGAAGAACCAAAGGTAAGTATCATTGCGCCACTTGACAAGGCATCTGCCGCCTTGGTTGAAAGTGAATATCTTGAGCAGTTTATATCTTTTTTATCAAAGCCCTCAACAACAACGGTGATATCGCTTGCATACATTTTTTTGGTAACTTCTGAATATGGTACAGAACCGCAAAACTTAAGGTTTTTATTGCCCTCAAAAACCTTTGTTATCTCATGGTCGGGCTCGTTAGAGTAAACCTGCAAAATATAGTTTGGATTTATTCTGCCAAGAGCCAAGGCAATTTTGTTTAAAGAGTTATTTCTACCCATTCGGATATTGCCAAAATAGGTGATAACGGGATTGTCGGTATTTATGTATGAAAAGGGGCTTCTTTCAATCTCGGAATTAAGATAGACCGTTTCACCATCTAAACCGAACTCAGAATTATATTTGTCCCTTATTTTATCACTTATATATATTGCGCTACCCTTATGCGCTAACACCTTGCGAATAAGTCTGCGATATGTTGTTTTATAAATATGATAAAAAGGCGAAAGCGAAAAATGCGTATTAAAATAATAATCATCCCCTATTGCAGACACAATGGGAATATCATATTTTTCTGCCACATAAAGTGCGATTTCATTTATAAAATAATCGTTTGAAAAGCCTAGAAATACACACTCGGGCTTAAATTCATCCAGCCAATTATTAAGCTTCTCGGTGCACCAAAACTTTTTACGCCACAAAACTCCTCTTAAAAGGTGGGTGAGGGGTGTATGATTTCTGCCGATTTTATATGCTTTTTGAGCCGTTTTACCCTCAATTTCAAGGTCGGTTGTATTCTCCCAAGCCTCATCTAGTTCATCGTAATTATATATAATGCCTGTTTCAATATCTTTTTTCAACCATCTTTCAAGCATACGATGGTCGGTTATCTGATACAATGTTCCACAATGCCCTTTGCTTGGCTTTTTAGTGTATGAAAAAATCTGTGCCAAGTTTTCTTTTTCCCAAAAATGAAAATATGCGTCAAAAGAACGCGATGTCATTTGTTTGTTATATGGAACTGTGCCTACTATTAAAACTCGTGGATGCATAATTCTTTTCCCTTTATAACAATATTTTTTCGTCCGCAAAATCTTTAATATTTTTGCAATATTCCCTAAAATCCTTTTCTGTATCCCAAAACTCTGCATGCTGCTCCCACTTGATTCTGTCGGGAGTAGGCGGTTTCATATAATCGCCAAATCTAAAGGTTAAAAAATCGTGTAAATTTTCAGGTATTTTTAACTGCACTTTTTCAAACGGTGCATAAACACTATTTTCAAACCATTCTCTTTTATATATGGCGTTTTTATATACCGCTTTACCTAAAAAATTGCAAAAACATTTTGTTTTCTTATTGCGATATTTGTATACTTGTTTCAAACCATATCTAATCAGAAAACGTTTTGGAAATAACTTTAAAATTCTTAGCACTATGCTAACTATTCCGCCTCGCCGATTATATCCTCTTGTCGCTAGACCTTTCATAATAACGTACTTTGCCCAAAGGCATTGCCACAGACGCGAAATTTTATTATCGGCACAATTATGTAAAATGAAAATGTCTATAAAAATGCCGTGATGCATATCATATTTTTTAAGGCTTTCTTCAAGGTATGTGCTTCCGTTAAGTCTGATTTTTGCGGTTGTTACCATACCATCTATAAGACCTAATTGTTGCAAATAATATTTATTCTTATTACCTTTTTCTTCAAATGCTTTTCTGAATTTTTCATAATTATCGGGAGTCATAAAAACATCTAAATCGTCGTCCCAAGGTATGAAACCGCCATGGCGCTTTGCACCTAACGCAGAACCGCCCATAAGGCAATAATCTATATCATTTTCTTTGCAAAACGCATCAAGGTCTACAGCTATTTCTAAAATCTTATCTTGTAGCTTTAAAAAACCATATTCATCTTTTAAGGAATCTCGCATATAGTTCATAATTACAGATTCAGCAACCTTTTCAAGTTTTTTCTAATAAAATTTGGTAGTGCATAATAAAGTTTTTTAACAAATTCCTTTTGACCATTTAAATGCGTTTTTACAACATATTCAAACGGCTTTGTTTCTAAATCATTGATAAACTTTTCTCTTCCATTTGGTTTTTTTGTGCTGCCGCACATCATTTCTTTGTTTTCATAAAGCGTTTTGAAATCCACCTCATGAACATTACAATTTTTGCTAACTTCTTTCCAAATTTCAAAGCCTTTTTTAGAATTAGTTATAACTGTTGATACCCCGTCAAATCTATTTATACCACTAATATAATTATCTATATTATGGAAATCGCTTATGGTAATATCCGATACTCGATTGGTAGTAGCAAATTGACAATCATAACAACTATCTCTTAATGTAATATATTTTTCAAAACCATAATAAAATGGTGAATTTAAATAAAGGCTTATTTTTTCTTTAATCTTGCCGTTTTTAATATATTTTATTTTATAATAATGAGGGGTCGCCCCATGTTTGATTTTGGCTCTAAACTGATATTCTAATATTTTTATACCTTTTTGTTCTTCAACAAAATTTTTGCATTTATCAAAAAGGTCTTGTGATGGAATGCCATGACAAACAAAATCTACTAAAATCAAGTTTTGATACTCTTTTTTCAAAAAAAGTTTTAAGGCAAACACCTGACAAGGCGTAGAAACAAATAAAACAATTTTTCCGTTTTCAAGTTGCTTTTTCACCTCATGAAAACTATCGCCCAAATTGCTTTGTAAATATTTAGATTTATAAAGAGGTTCTAATTGTTCATCGCTTTGGGCAGACATACATTTAAGCCTTAACTCTTGGTCAAAAGCTGCACCATAAACTATTCCGCCCATATTTATCGTATGTTCTGCTAAAAGCCCAAACATACCGCCCGAGGAACCATTAAAACGAACTTTATCATCTTTTGCATATGCCGCGAAAGCCTTATGTTCTAAATCTTCTTCGTTTTTATGATTTAAAACAGGACAATGCTTATCGCAAATACCACAATCAACACATTTTTTTGCATCAATCACGGGGTGCAAAAATCCACACTTATCTTTTGCCATATGTATTGCTTTTTTGGAGCACACATTTTCACATAAACCGCAACCGCAACACATAGACTTATCTTTTGTGTTTATCATTATTGTTCTTTCTCTTTTTTAAGTTTTTTAATGAGTTCTGTTGAAGAGACCCCATCAGTATGGGGCAAAAAAACCAATTCGACTCCTATTTTTTCGAACTCCTTTTGATATTTTATATATAGTTCAGAGTTCTTCCAATCACTTCCGTGAAACATTGCGTCAAAGTGGATTTCTTCCCATGCCTTTATTTTATCCATTGTGTTTTGGGGAACAACTTTATCTACATGTTTTATAGACTCTACAATCTCTTTGCGGTTCTCGTATGGTATTATCGGAGTTTTGTTTTTATATTCTTCAACCAACTCATCTGTAGAAACGCCCACAATTAAATATTCGCACTGTTCCTTAGCTCGTCTTAAAATATTTAAATGACCAATATGAAACATATCAAAAACACCGGTAGTATATCCTACTTTATACTTCTTACTGGGCATTTTAAATCACTCCTGTTTTTTGAAACTCACTTTTCCCTTGCAAATGTTTTGAACACCCAACCCCTAAGTTTATTGGGTAGCATAACCTGAACTATAAATCGCTTTGTAATATTTATAGCATAAGTGCCAAAACCTATAACCTTATGCTTTAACATATAGTTTTGAAGCCCTGCTTCGCTCTTGAAATATTTATATCCGCCGCGTCTTGCATACATTTCTTTGCCAACGCGAACATTAACCAGCGTATCTGTAATATTGGCGAATTTTAGTCCTTTTTCTGCCATACGAATCCACAAATAATAGTCTTCATTATAATGCCAATCTATATAATTCCCTACATTTAACACAGCCTGTTTTTTAAACATAACCGTCATATGATTAAAGGGACACCTTTTTTTCAAATCATTATATATATCTTCGTTCTTTTCAAAGACTGCGCGAACGCCCACAGAATTTTCGGGCGAACCGATGAACTCTGTTATAGAACCACCACAAAGCGATAATTCCTCATCCTCCGCAAAAAGTTTTAATTGACGCTCAAATCTATCAGGCATCGCGATATCATCGCTATCCATTCGGGCGATTATTTCATTTTTAGCCTTTAATACCGCCTCATTCAAAGCCTTGCCCAAGCCCTTATTTTTGGCAAATCGAATAACATTAAACTGAGGGCAATCCTCATACTTTTTTATAACATTGTCTAGCTCCGTTGGTACGGGACCATCAACAATCAAAACAATTTCATCGGACGGTGCGGTTTGGTTTAAAATGCTTTGGATTGAAAGGTCTACCCATTCTGCGCGGTCATTTTTATAAACGCTCATCGCTACCGAAAATTTTGGATAACTCACCGCTTCACCCCTAAACCTTTATTTTTTATGCTTTGCTTATAAGCTCCTCTGCTAACTTGTTTTTTTCTTCATAAACAAGCTTATCCACCTTGCCGATATCAAGCAAATAATCGCCGAGGTCGGCGGCAGTTACCATACCATCTTCGGTAATTCCTTCTTGCTTAAAAACAATTCCAACCGTTCTTAAAACAATTTTAACATCATTTAAAAATGTTACATTATTTATGTACTCAATATCATATGTAAGCTTATTTTCCCACGAAAGTCCGTTTCTACCCATTGATTGAGCAAGTCCTGTAAGACCGGGCTTTACTGTATGCCTTTTTCGTTGCTCCTCTGTCATAAAAAGCATATCCCTAACCAGTTGAGGTCTTGGTCCAACAAAAGACATATCACCCTTTAATATGTTAAAAAATTCGGGAAGTTCATCCAGCGAGGTGGCTCTTATGAATTTACCGTAAGGTGTCATTCGTTCCTCATCGGGTAAAAACCTGCCCGATTTATCGATTTCTCTTGTCATAGAGCGGAACTTAATCATTTTAAAGATTTTTTCATCTTTGCCGGGGCGATACTGTGTGAAAAACGGATTGCCACCCATTATAACTGTACCCACTATAATCATAACAACAAACAAGGGAGATAAAATTATAATAGCGCATAAAGAGATTAAAAAGTCAAAAATCCTTTTGACATATTTTATGTACATTTTTACCACTCCTTTTGTTTGTTTTTTGCTTTTTTAACGGCATTTGCTCAAGTTTTTCGGTTTTTCTTTTTTATGAGTATAAAATACCAAAATACTATTATAGTTTATCATTTTTTTGTGCAAATGTCAATAGATTTACCATCTTTTAATTTCTTGTTCATTCGACAAAAAAAGCCCAACAGAATTATATCTGTTGGGCGGTTTCTTATGTGCTTTTAAAAAATCCCGCCCACTTGCGTGAACGGGATTTTTGGGTGTTTAAACTTATTGACACGAATGAAATTTGCCTGAGAACCGAGGATTTACTTGTTCACTTTATTTTTATACCTTTATTTTTCAAAAAATTTAAAAAATCTTCTTCATTACCAATAGAAAAACCATCTTTATTAAAAGAACAAAGCAAATTTGCTTTTGTCTGCAAATATATGTATTTTTTTGTTTGAAACGCTTTTTTTACATCTATATAATTCAAACGAATTTCGGAACCTGTTGACTGAACCATTGTAATGCACTCATCATTAACAGTTACTCCAACTTCAATAGGTTTTCCATGTACTTCTAAATCACGTTTTAAAGTAATGTTAACATTTTTGTTGTATATAAACACCTGCAAAAATATCCAAACAATTGGTAGTATAAACAAATATACATTGATATTCTTTTCAACGATAATATCAACAATACCTAATACAATACATAAAAAGAAATAAACATCAAAAACAATAATTAAAGGACGACGAAAATTTATATACCCAAATACATCTTTTGCCCATTCACGATTTTTAACATAACTATTTTCAAATAAGCTTTCCATATAACTTTCTCCTTTGGTTTATTATAACATAAAAGAGGTGGAGTGGCAAGCGTTTGCGACAAAGTCGCAACATCGTTTTTGCCAAAAGCAAAACATCGTTGGCACAGCCACATCATTTATGGCTTCTGCCGTAACCTCGTTTTGTGTCCGCAAGCGGAATGAAGTTTTCGCCAAGCGAAAAATGATGTTGACCGCACGCGGTCAAACGATGTTGTGTCCTGGCGGACACAAACACAAAAAATAAAAGCAAGTCTTTCGACTTGCTTTATTTTTTGTCATTCGTGTCCAAAAAAGAACTGGTGGAAAACCGAGGATTTTCTTTTATTATCAATATATTTCTTTAATAAACATCAATAAATCGGTATTATCAAAAAATTCAAAGGGTTCACTATCAATTTCTTTAAATCCCAAAGAAATTTGCGTTTTTATAGATGGTATGTTTTGACCATCTACCGTACACATTAAATACTTAGCCCCTATGTTCGATAGATATTCACATCCAGCCGTTACTAATCTTTTAGCATTTCCTAATCTTCTATACTCTTCATCAACCCATAAATCTGTGTAAAACCACTTTTCAGTTTCTTTTCCATTTTGAATAAAATGCGCAAAACCAATTACATCATTCTTCTTGTTATATAGTACAACACAAAAATAGCCTGTAAAACTTTGTGCCCGCTCAATTGTATGCTTTAACCCTCTAAAAACCTTATCAGATATTGCTCCGTGCTTGTCTGCTATTGCTTTTATAATTGCATCACTGGGTTTGCTTAAAATTTCAACATTGTTTTCAGTAAAATTATTCATAATAAAACTCCTTCAAAATAATAAACGCTCTTGATAAAACCAAGAGCATTTACATCCAAGAAGTAACTTTTATTTAACAGCGGACAAAACGACTTTTGATTTTATCGATATTCTTCTTTCCATTTTGCCCACCTCACTTTCGTTTTAATCTAAATAAATTTTAACATCAAATAAGTTAAAAGTCAACATACAGCGATATTATTTTTGCTCTATTTTCTTTTCTATTGTAATACAAGAAGATGTCAACATCCTTTGTATTCTACCACAGAGATTTCTATGCTTTTTGAAAGTCTTATCATCAATAGAATTGTTTGCATATAAAAGTTTTAACCAACTTTCTGTTTCAACGCATTCTTTGCGGGCGATTTTGAATTTTGAAAGCATATCGGGCAAGCTTTGAGGGTATTGTGCTTCGGTGATATTTGCAAAAACACTTGATGAAGATTTTCGAATTTGAAAAATAATATTCGAATTGCCTTTGTGTTCTAAATTTTTACAAAGAGATTCAATATCAACTGCCAACTGTTCAGAATTTTTAAGCAACGGATTATCATTCATACTCTCACCTCTTTAATAGTATAGCAGAAAACCGTTTGTAAATCAAGGCGAAGCCTTGCATGTAATCCGCAACTTGTTGCGGTATGTAATCATTTCGAAGAAATGTATGTAATCAATCCGAAGGAAATTCACCTATGGTGATGACATACCGTTTGCAGTGCAAACGGATTACATACGCCTATCGGCGATTACATACCAATCCTTCGGATTGGATAAAAATAAAGGACTACCGAAGTAGTCCTTTATTTTCTGGCTCCCCCTGTTGGACTCGAACCAACGACAACGCGGTTAACAGCCGCGCGCTCTACCGACTGAGCTAAGGAGGAATATATTTAATTTTATTCACTGAACGTTGGTTCGAGAACCAACGACAACGACTCTTGCGGTACCCAAAATTTTTTAAGGCTTGGTGCGCCTAAAAATTTTGACCGCGGCGCCATCCCCATCTTCGCTTTATCATCCGCAGGATGCGCTTGATGGCGATGCAGATAACAGCCGCGCGCTCTACCGACTGAGCTAAGGAGGAATATATTTAAAGTAAGAAGTAATAGTGAAGAGTGAATAGGTAGTGAAAAGGGTGAAAAATGTACTAACCGCGTGGTAAGTACATTTTTCGCTTTTCTTGTGTTGGCACCGCCCTATTTTCCCGGGCCGCTTCCAGCCAAGTATTTTCGGCACTGATGAGCTTAACTTCTGTGTTCGGAATGGGAACAGGTGGACCCTCACCGCCATTGGCACCAACTTTTCTGCTACGGCTTTTTCGCCGTCGCTATATAAAACAGGTTACCCTGTCTTATGCCAGTTTATTCACTTTTTTAAAAATGGTGACCCGTACGAGATTCGAACTCGTGTTGCCGGCGTGAGAGGCCGGAGTCTTAGGCCACTTGACCAACGGGCCACATTACACCTTTTGGTGCAATAAAATGGTGCACCATCAGGGACTCGAACCCGGGACACCCTGATTAAGAGTCAGGTGCTCTACCAACTGAGCTAATGGTGCGAGTTTTCTTTATCATACCCTGAAAACTGAATAAAGTTAAAAGAAAGGGACAAGTTGAAGGTAAAAACCATAATTTTTAGGTTAAGCCCTCGGTCTATTAGTACTGCCTAGCTCAACATATCACTATGCTTACACATGCAGCCTATCAACCCGGTAGTCTTCCGGGGACCTTACTAGCTTGTGCTATGGGATATCTTATCTTAAGGTTGGCTTCACGCGTAGATGCTTTCAGCGTTTATCCAATCCGCACATAGCTGCCCAGCTATGCCACTGGCGTGACAACTGGTGCACCAGAGGTGCGTCCATCCCGGTCCTCTCGTACTAGGGACAGCGCCTTTCAAATATGCTACGCCCACGACAGATAGGGACCGAAGTGTTT
>JAZNIK010000053.1:0-5223 GCA_045577495.1 Acutalibacteraceae bacterium | reverse complement strand
GCAGCTTCAAAATTGGGTGAGCTTGTAGCAGTACACGTAATCCCAAGACCCCATGCAGATGTAGAAAAGATTTTACCTTCCATTAAATAATTGTTTGGCAAAATCTCCGACGGACTGTTTTACGGGCTCCGTCACAATAATACGGAGCCCGCTATCCGTGGGCAGAAAGGATGAGTATTTGTGGTAGTAGGAAAAGTAGTTGGCAGCGTAGTAGCCACAAGAAAAAACGAAGGACTGCTTGGCAGTAAATTTATGATAGTTGAGCCGCTTGATAATATGTCTAAAAAAGGTCGTATAGTAGCGGTTGATAATGTCGGTGCAGGTATCGGCGAAGTTGTTTTAGTTGCAACGGGTAGTGCTGCCCGTATTGGTTGCGGTATGGATAACGCACCTGTTGATGCAGCAATTGTAGGTATCGTAGATAATTCAATAGGACTTATGGAAGATTGATTTAAATGAATATCAATGAACTTAAATTAAATTTGAAAAAAAGCGGTGTTGTCGGAGCAGGCGGAGCAGGTTTTCCAAGCTATGCCAAGCTTAACGACAAGGCCGATACAATATTGCTTAACTGTGCTGAGTGTGAGCCACTTTTAAAGCTTCATAGGCAGGTTATGCAAAAATATGCAAGGGAAATTCTTACCGCTTTAGAGGCAGTATGTGCCGCAGTTGGCGCAAACAAGGCAATAGTTGCCATAAAGCCTTCTTATAAGGCGGCGGTTGAGGCTGTCAAGGCTGTTTTACCCGAGTTTCCCAAAACCGAGATTGGCTTTTTGCCCGAGGTTTATCCCGCAGGCGATGAGGTTGTAACAATTTATGAAACAACCGGTCGTGTGGTTCCTCCAGGCAAAATTCCGATAGAGGTTGGCGTTACGGTATACAATGTTGAAACAATGCTTAATGCATACTATTCTATGCAAAATGGCACAGGGGTTACACATAAGTATATAACCGTAACAGGTGAGGTTAAAAACCCTATAACCCTAAAGGTTCCGCTTGGCGTTACCGTTAAAGAGGTTCTAGCTTTGGCAGGAGGTCCTACCATTAAAGAGTATGCTATTATCAATGGCGGACCTATGACAGGTAATATTGTTACTGAAAATGATGTTATTACCAAAACCTCTAATGCATTACTTGTAATGCCTAAGGACCAATATATAATTAAGAAACGTCAAAACAATTCAAGCATTTCGCTCAAAAGAGCAATGTCGGCATGTTGTCAGTGCAGAATGTGTACCGACCTCTGCCCAAGAAATCTGCTTGGTCACCCAATAGAGCCCCACAAATTTATGCGTTCTGTATCTAGTGGAACAACTAATGATACAGCATCATATGTTAATACATATTTTTGCTCGGGTTGTGGACTTTGTGAGATGTATTCTTGTTTTCAAGGCCTTAACCCCCGCACACTTATGGGTGAATTTAAGGGTGCTCTTAAAAAGGGAGGTATCCCCGTTCCTCAGGTGGATTTACCACCCGTTAAAGAGGAGCGTGAGGGCAGATATATTTTAAAATCCCGCCTTACTGCAAGGTTAGGGCTTACCGAGTATAATCACTCGGCACCGCTAGATGAAACTGAGTATAATCCCAAAAAGGTTAAGCTTATGCTTTCACAACATATCGGCAAACCTGCAGAGGCAGTAGTTAAAATGGGTGATACAGTCAGTTTAGGTCAGACGATAGCGACCGTTTCGGATGATGCGCTCGGAGTAGATATTCACGCATCAATAAGCGGTTTGGTTACAGAAGTTACAGATAGATATATTGTTATAGCGGCAAAATAGTGTCGTAGTGTGGCAGAACTCGAACCTGTCACGCCTACGAAACAAAATTTTCGATAATACTTTGCCTCAAAACTTGAAATACGCTAGTATTACTGTGTTTTGTCGGCATTGTCTTATACAAAAATTTTTAGTTTCGTAAGGTTAAAAAGTTTCTGCCGCCGAGTTTTTTATTCGGCGAGGCGAGAAATTGCCGCAAGGCTGTCGCCTTGCAAAATTGAACGCAAAGCCATAATACAAAAGGCGGCGAGCGAAACCGTGGCAGGGTCAAGTCCTGTCACACTAAAAGGAGTAAATAAACTATGGGCAAAGCAATAGGAATGGTTGAATTTCAAACCGTTTCAACCGGTATGAGTGGCGCAGATACAATGATAAAAACCGCAGAGGTTGAGGTTGTAGAATGTAACACAGTATGTCCCGGTAAATATATTGTTATAATAAGCGGTGAAATCAGCGCAGTTAAAGCATCGGTGGATGCCGCAAAATCAAAATACGCCGAAAAGGTTATAGATAGCTTTGTGCTTGGTAACCCACACGATTCTATATTTTCTGCAATTTATGGCGCAACTCAGCCAGAGGGCGTAGAGGCGTTAGGCGTTATGGAAAGCTTTTCTGCCGCTACCGCAATAGTAGCTGCAGATGCCGCAGCAAAAACCTCCTTGGTAGAGCTTATTGAACTTCGTTTGGCAAGAGGAATGTGCGGCAAGTCATATCTGCTTTTAACCGGCTCTGTTTCAGCGGTTTCTGCCGCTATTGAAAGGGCAGAGAGTGAAGCAAGTGATAGAGGAATGTTGCTTGATAGCTCTGTTATTCCAAGACCTGATAAAAAGCTTTGGCAAAGTATTTTATAAATTTATAATAAGAAAGGGGCAGCGTTATGCTAGCGATAGAACGCAGAAACGCAATCCTGACTCGCCTTTCGGTTGAGGGTAAGGTTGTTGTAAGTGACCTTAGCCGAGAATTTATGGTAACCGAGGAAACTATACGTCGCGACCTTGAAAAACTAGACCAAGATGGTCTGGCTAAAAAAACTTATGGTGGCGCCGTTAAGGTAGAAAATTTTAATATAGACCTACCTTTTCATGTTAGAAAGCAATCTAATATTGATAAAAAGCAAAAAATAGCCACAATAATCGCCGATATGATACACGATGGTGATTATATAATGCTTGATGCAAGTTCGACCGCTTTAACGGTTGTAAAGAGTATATTGCAAAGAAAAAAAATCACAATAATAACAAACTCTATTGAGATTTTGATTGAACTTTGCAATAAACCCGAGTGGACAATTATCTCGACAGGCGGAACTCTTAAGGAGGGCGGATTGTCTCTTGTTGGTCATCAGGCAGAAAGAATGGTAGGCGGTTTTCACGTTGACCTTGCAGTTTGCTCTTGCAAGGGTATCGATATGGAAATGGGTATTACCGATTCTAATGAGCGTGACAGCGAGATTAAAAAAGCATTTTTCGCTTCGGCAACAAAAAAGGTTTTGGCTGTTGATTCAACAAAATTTGATAAAGCATCCTTTGTTAAGGTTTGCAGCGCAAAGGACGTAGATGTAGTCGTTACCGACTGTGAGCCGTCAGATAAATGGAGAGAACGTTTGGCAGAGCAAAATACTACATTGATTTTTGAAAGAGAAGAGTAAAAACTGGTATAGTTTTGGAGGATATATTATGGCCGCAATAAGTCAGGCAGATATTGAAAAAATCGTTAGAGAGGTTGTTGGCAGTTTGGGTCAAAAACCCGCAACAACAACTAAAGAATATACAAGCACCGAGTATCAAGGTCGCAAATTAGTTGGCGTTTATTCAGATATGAACGAGGCTATTGCAGCGGCATCCGAGGGTTATAAGGCTGTTCGTGCAATGAGCGTAGAAAAGCGTGAAAAAATAATAACAATTATTCGCGATTTAACCCGTAAAGAAGCACCTATAATGGCTGAGATGGGCGTTGCCGAAACAGGTATGGGTCGGGTTGACCATAAAAAAGCAAAGCATATGTTGGTTGCCGATAAAACCCCCGGCACAGAGGATATTGTTTCCGAGGCAAAAACAGGCGATAACGGTCTAACCTTGGTTGAGATGGCACCTTTTGGAGTTGTTGGCGCTATCACCCCAAGCACTAACCCAAGCGAAACTGTTATTTGCAATAGTATTGGTATGATTGCCGCAGGTAACGGGGTTGTATTCAATCCACATCCAGGTGCAATATGCGTTTCAAACTATGCTGTAGACCTTGTAAACCGCGCATCAAAAATGGCAGGTGGACCTGAGGTTTTGGTTGCATCTATGGATAAGCCAACTCTTGATTCGGCAAAAATTATGCAAACACATCCCGAAATTCGTTTGCTAGTTTGCACAGGTGGTCCGGGTGTTGTTCGCTCTGTTTTGTCCTCGGGTAAAAAGGCAATCGGTGCGGGTGCAGGTAACCCCCCTGTTATTGTTGACGATACTGCCGATATCGTTAAGGCTGGTAAGGATATTATTGATGGTTGCACCTTTGATAATAATCTGCCTTGTATAGCCGAAAAAGAGGTCTTTGTTTTTAGCAACGTTAAGGACAGACTTATAAACGAAATGCAAAAAAATGGCGCCTACCTTATTTCTACCGCTCAGGCAGATGCCTTGGCAGAAATCGTTTTGGTAGACGTTACCAATAAAAAAACAGGCAAGGTTAGTAAATCTGTTAACCGTAAATGCGTTGGTAGAGATGCTAAAATCTTGCTCGATATGATAGGCGTTAAGGTTTCAAGCGACATCCGTTGTATCATCTGCGAAACAGGCTTTGAGCATCTTTTTGTTCAAGAAGAACTTATGATGCCGATTTTACCGATAGTTAGCGTGTCGAACATTGATGAGGCTATCGAGCTTGCCGTTAAGGCAGAGCACGGCAATCGCCATACCGCGCATATGCACTCTAAAAATATCGATAATTTGTCACGTTTCGCTGCGGCGGTTGAAACAACTATTTTTGTTAAAAATGCTCCCTCTTACGCAGGTATCGGCTTTGGTGGCGAGGGTCATACAACCTTTACCATCGCAGGTCCTACAGGTGAGGGTATTACCTCGGCTCGTAGCTTTACAAGAAAACGCCGTTGCGTAATGGCAGATAGTTTTAGAATAATATAAAGGAGAACCTTTATGGAAATCAATATTTCTGCCGTTGCTAAGGCAGTTTTAAAAGCAATAGAGGAAAAAGAAAGCATTTCTTCGGGCGATATTCCTGTTGGAATTTCAAACCGCCATATACATCTTTCAAAAGAGCACGTTGAAGTTCTTTTTGGCACAGGATATGAGCTTACACCGATTAAAGACCTTTCACAACCTGGTCAGTATGCTTGTAAAGAGCAACTGACCATTGTAGGTCCATCACTCAGACCCATCGAAAAGGTTAGGGTTTTAGGTCCTGTTCGTTCCTCTTCTCAGGTTGAAATTTCTCG
>JAZNIK010000052.1:0-41758 GCA_045577495.1 Acutalibacteraceae bacterium | reverse complement strand
ATAGCACGGCCAAGATTACCAACACCTATAAGGATTGCATTTTGCGGACAGTCCAAACCAAGAATTTTTCCTATTTCGGATTGAAGCAGGTCAATATTATAACCGTAACCCTGTTGACCAAACTCGCCAAAACAGTTGAGGTCCTGCCTTATCTGACTTGCGGTAAGCCCCATTCTTTCAGAGAGCTCTCTTGAGGATATTCTCTCTACCCCCTCAGCGATAAGCTCACCTAAAAATCTATAATATCTTGGTAATCGGTTAATAACCAAATCGGATATGCCTTGTGCGTTATTCATATGCTTTCCTCCCGATTATTGTAAGAAGTTGAAGTGGACAATCGGTTACATTAAATTCTTTAATCTATTATCAATCTCACGCAGGAAGGTTTCGGTGTCAACAGGAGTTTTATGCTCTAGGGTTGACATTGCGGCAAGGTTCTTATCCATAATGCCATCTTCCATTGTTTGAATAGATGCTTTTTCAAGCTTATCTGCAAACTCGCAAAGCTCGGGGATATTATCCATCTCGCCGCGCTTTTTAAGAGCTCCTGTCCAAGCGAAGATTGTTGCGATTGGGTTGGTAGAGGTCTTTTCGCCCTTGAGATAATTATAATAGTGCCTTGTAACCGTGCCGTGTGCTGCCTCATACTCATACACGCCATCGGGTGAAACAAGCACCGAGGTCATAAGTCCAAGGCTACCAAATGCTGTTGCAAGCATATCGGACATAACATCGCCATCGTAGTTTTTACAAGCCCAGATAAATCCACCGTTAGAGCGAACAACACGAGCGATAACGTCATCTATAAGGGTGTAGAAATACTCGATGCCAATACCCTCGAACTTATCCTTATACTCATTCTCATAAATCTCGGCAAAGATATCCTTAAAGCGATGGTCGTAGGTTTTGGAGATGGTATCCTTTGATGCAAACCATAAATCCTCTTTTGCATCGAGTGCATAGTTGAAGCAGGCGCGAGCAAAGGAAGCAATAGATGCATCTATATTGTGTACACCCTGAATGATACCGTCCGAACCCTTGAATTCGTGAATAAGGGCTCTTGTTTCATTACCCTCTTTATCGGTTACAACAAGCTCTGCTTTGCTACCATCTGCTACCTTTAATTCGGTGTTTTTATAGATATCGCCATATGCGTGACGTGCGATTGTGATTGGCTTTGTCCAAGTGGGGATATATGGTGTGATTCCCTTAACCAAAATAGGTTTTCTGAAAACTGTGCCATCCAATATGGCACGAATGGTGCCGTTTGGAGATTTCCACATTTCTTTAAGGTTGTACTCTGTCATACGCTGTGCGTTAGGGGTGATTGTAGCGCATTTAACCGCAACGCCATATTTTTTTGTTGCCTCTGCCGAATCGATAGTAACCTGGTCGTTTGTTTCGTTACGATAAACAAGACCTAAATCATAATACTCGGTTTTAAGGTCGATATATGGTTCTAACAAAATTTCCTTTATCATTTTCCAGATGATTCTGGTCATTTCGTCGCCGTCCATCTCAACCAAAGGTGTCGTCATTTTAATTTTATCTGCCATTGTTTCTCCCTACCTTATTCCCTTATTTATTATTTTCTCTTGTATAGCTTAAAAGTCCGCCGCAAAGAAGTATGTCGGCAGAACGCTCCGAAACAGCCGCATTAAGCAGATATTCTTTGTTTTTTGTTTTGTTAACAAGCTTAACTTCACTGCCGTTTTCAATAGCGGCTCTGATATCGGGTAGTTCAAGCTCATCAAATTGGTCGATAGTGTCATAATCCTCGGCGTTTGCAAAGGTTAGCGGAACGATACCCGCATTTACAAGGTTTGCAACGTGAATTCTTGCAAAACTCTTTGCAACAACCGCTTTAATTCCAAGATAAAGCGGAACTAATGCGGCGTGCTCACGAGAGGAGCCTTGACCGTAGTTTTCGCCGCCTATGATAATTCCCTTGCCCTCTTTTTTGCAGTTTTCGGGGAACTGCTCATCACATCTTGTAAAGCAGAAGTTTGCAAGATATGGAATATTAGAGCGGAAAGGAAGAATTTTTGCGCCTGCAGGCATAATGTGGTCGGTTGTTATATTATCGCCAACCTTTAAAACTGCCTTTGCGGTAATATCCTTAGTGAGCGGCTCGGTTTTTGGGAATGGCTTAATGTTGGGGCCGCGAAGAATCTCAACCTTATCTGCATCTTCTACAGGTGCAGGAGCATCTATAGAATTATCATTGATAACAAATTTCTCGGGCAGTTTAATGCCGCTTAAGTCTGCATCTAATGTCATAGGGTCGGTTAAAACGCCTGTTAAGGCGGCGGCTGCTGCAGTTTCGGGGCTAACCAAAAATACGCCCGCATCTGCAGTACCTGAACGGCCCTCGAAGTTACGGTTAAAGGTGCGGAGTGATATACCCGCAGAGTTAGGTGCTTGACCCATACCAATACAAGGACCGCAAGCACACTCTAAAATTCTAGCTCCCGCCGCAATAAGCTTTGCCAAAGCACCACACTCAGATAACATATATAAAACCTGCTTTGAACCGGGGGCAATACCAACGCTTACGTCGGGGTGAACTGTTTTGCCATCTAATATCTCGGCAACCTTGAGCATATCTAAAAGAGAAGAGTTTGTGCAGCTACCAATAAGCACTTGGTCAACCTTCATTGCGCCAATCTCACTAACCTTTTTAACATTATCAGGTGAGTGAGGCATTGCAGCAAGTGGCTCCAAAGCCGAAAGGTCAACCGTAATCTCTTTATCGTAAACTGCATCTGCATCGCTCTCAAGCGGAGTAAAATCCTCTTCTCTACCCTGTGCGGCAAGGAATTTTTTGGTAACCTCATCTGCAGGGAATATAGAAGTTGATGCACCAAGTTCGGCGCCCATATTAGTAATGGTAGCACGTTCGGGCACCGAAAGGGTTTTAACACCTTCGCCTGCATACTCAACAATATATCCAACGCCACCCTTAACAGAGAGTTGACGCAAAACTTCTAAGATAACATCCTTTGCCGAAACAAAAGGACGAAGTTTACCAACAAGGTTAACTCTAAGCATTTTGGGTGTAGATATGTAGTATGCACCGCCGCCCATAGCAACCGCAACGTCCATACCGCCCGCACCCATTGCAAGCATACCCATACCACCACAGGTTGGGGTATGTGAGTCAGAGCCAATAAGGGTTTTACCTGGTTTTGAAAAACGCTCTAGATGAATTTGATGGCAAATACCATTACCTGGGTGCGAATAATAAATACCATGCTTTTTGCAGATAGACTGAATAAAGCGATGGTCGTCTGCATTTTCAAAGCCTGTTTGAAGTGTATTATGATCAATATATGCAACCGAACGCTCGGTTTTTACTCTATCAACACCCATAGCCTCAAACTCCAAATATGCCATTGTGCCTGTTGCATCTTGGGTTAAGGTCTGGTCGATTTTAATACCAATATCCTGACCTACCTTCATCTCGCCATCAACAAGATGAGCGGCAAGAATTTTTTGTGCTATTGTCATTCCCATAATTCTTTCTCCTTACTCTTCTTCGTTTTTATTTAATGTCATAATACTTAAATCTAAAAGCTGAGCCTCATCAACTGTGCCGGGTGCACCGCTCATAAGTTCGCTTGCGTTTGCAACCTTAGGAAATGCGATAACATCGCGGATAGAATCGCTTCCTGCCATAAGCATAACAAGTCTATCAAGGCCTATTCCGAAACCGCCGTGAGGTGGCGCTCCATAGCGATAGGCATCAACAAGAAAGCCGAACTTTTCATATGCCTCTTCATCCGAAAGACCGAGTGCAGAAAACATCTTCTTTTGTAGCACGGGGTCGTTGATACGAATCGAGCCCGAAGAAAGTTCTACGCCGTTAAGCACAAGGTCATACGCCTTTGCAAAGACCTTTTCGGGTGCGCTATCAAGATACTGCAAACACTCATCAAGAGGCGCGGTAAAGGGGTGATGCATTGCATCCCAACCGCCCGTTTCCTCGTTATATTCAAAGAAGGGAAACTCGGTAATCCAAAGGAACTCATAACCTTCAGGGATAATATTCATTTTTGCGCCAACCTGAAGTCTGAGTGCGCCAAGCACACTGAGTGCAGTTGCTTTTTTATCTGCAACAATTAAGGCAACATCGCCTTTTTTAACATCTAGTTGCTCTATAATGTTATTAAACTCTTGCTCTGTTAAGAACTTTGAGAAAGCACAGGTAGGTGCCTCGGCATCCTCTGCCCAGCGGATAAAGGCAAGTCCCTTTGCACCGATACCCTTTGCCGCCTCGGTGAGTTTATCAATCTCTTTTCTGGTTAAAACAGTTGCGCCGCCCTTTGCAGTAATCCCGCGAACTGTACCGCCATTTTTAACTGTATCTGCAAAAACAGAAAAACCGCAATTCTCCACCGCCGACGAAATATCGGTTATGGTCATATCAAAACGAACATCGGGTTTGTCCGAGCCATACTTTTCCATAGCCTCGGTATAGGTCATACGGCGAATTGGGGTTTTAATATCAACACCCAGTACGTTTTTGAAAAGATAGTTTATATATCTTTCGCCCAAATCTAAAATATCCTCCGTCTCAACAAAGGACATCTCTAAATCGACCTGTGTAAATTCAGGTTGACGGTCGGCACGCAAATCTTCATCTCTATAGCAACGGGCGATTTGCATATATCTATCAAACCCCGAAAGCATAAGCAACTGCTTATACATCTGTGGTGATTGCGGAAGTGCATAAAAATTGCCCTTGTGTATACGTGACGGAACCAAATAATCCCTTGCTCCCTCGGGTGTTGACTTGATAAGGGTGGGGGTTTCTATCTCTAAAAATCCCTCATTATCGAAAAAGTCGCGAGTAACCTTTGTAACCTTATGCCTTAGCATTAAATTATTTTGCAAGGTGGGTCTTCTTAAATCTAAATATCTATATTTTAAGCGAAGCTCCTCTTTAACCGAGGTATCGTCTAAGATTTCAAACGGAGTTGTTTCTGCACTACCTAAAATTTTAAGTTCTTTAACCTCTATCTCGATTTCGCCTGTGGGTATCTCGTTATTAACGGAAGAGCGTTTACGCACTAAGCCCTTTGCCATTAAAACATACTCGCTTCTCACCGAAAAAGCTTTTTCAAAAACCGCTCTATCGGTTGTATCATCAAACGCAAGTTGAACGATACCCGTGCGGTCTCTAAGGTCGATAAATATAAGTTGACCTAAATCGCGTTGCCGTGCAGTCCAACCGCAAACTGTTACCTCTTTACCTATTTGGTCGGCTCTTAAAGTGCCGCAATAATCGGTTCTTTTCATACCTGATAATGTATCAAGTGCCATAAAATAAACCCTCTTCCACATAATTGTTGGGCGAACCGATATGGCACGCCCAATTAAATAAATATTATTTTAGTTAGTACGAACAATGTCGCGCCAATCCAAATCGCCACGCTCAAGACCGTGAATTAAAACCTCGGCAGTAGCAATATTGGTTGCAACGGGAATGTTATGAACGTCGCATAAATTAAGCAAAACCTTTTCATCAGGCTCACTCGGTTTGGGATTGAGTGGGTCGCGGAATACCAAAACCAAATCAATCTCGTCACAGCTGATGCGAGAGGCTATTTGCTGCGAGCCGCCCTGACCACCGCTTAAAAATCTAACTATTTCAAGACCTGTTGCCTCAGAAACAAGCTTACCTGTTGTTCCTGTAGCAAAAAGGTTATGTCTGCTTAAAACACCGCAGTATGCAATACAAAACTGAACCATAAGTTCCTTTTTTGCATCGTGTGCGATAATTGCTATATTCATATTAACACTCCTTAACGGGCGCCGCCCGATATATTAAATCGGCAAAGCCGACTTTACATCTTTTTTAATTTTTCTAGCGGAATATCATACCCCAAAAGCCGCTTTGCCAATCGGTTGAACGCCTTAGCGGTTTTGCTTTTTTTGTTAAGCAAATCACCCGAACAGCCCGACATATAAAGGTCCATGCTTTGAGGGATAACGCCTATTAGCCGTATTCCGCAACTGTCAATAGCCTCATCAATATTTGCCGTTATACCCTTGCGTATATTTTCAAACGAAACGCGGTTTATAACCAATCTTATCGACAAAAGCCTTAGTTTTTTAAGGTCATTCCCCACAAGAGATGCATCCCTTAATGACACGGCATCCGCATTGCAAACTACCAATGCCTCGGTGTATCTTGGAAGCTTTTGATAAAGCTCGTCCACCGCACCCGCAGGAAAATCTAAAATAACAAAATCATACTGCTCGGTAGCCTTGGTAACAAACGACCTTAGCTTATCAGCATTGATTTTTTCTTTTAAAGGTGCCGCCAAAAAGAAAAGTCCTTTTCGCTTAGGGTCGGTTAAAATTGCTTCCTCAACCGACTTTGCACCATTTAAAACATCATTAAGGTCGAATATAAGCTCGTTACTAAGATTTAGCATAAGGTCTAAGCAACGCATACCCGCATCTAAATCAACAAGCAAAACGGTATGACCCATATCTGTAAGCGCGGATGCAAGTTGCACCGACACACTTGACTTGCCTACGCCACCTTTACCTGAGGTAACGGCAATCAATCTACCCATAATATACCCTCTGTAAAATGCGAATTATTGATATTATTTTAACATATTTGTAGCATTTTGTAAACACTTAAGGTTGATTTTTTTAATTTTATTATTAGCCCTTAGTCAGACAATATATCGGTCAGCCTTGCAAACTGCTCCAGAGTTAATTCCTCTGCCCTGACTGTTGGTTTAATCCCCAATTCATCAAGAGCTAAAATAAGTTTTTCCTTTGGCACAACACCCGCCGAAGAAATTGAATTAACAAGTGTCTTTCGCCTATGCTCAAAGGCACCTCTGATAATCCTAAACAGTAGTTTTTCGTTGTTAGTGCTAATTTCGGGCGAACTGCGTATTTTAAACTGAATTACGGCACTATCCACATTGGGCGATGGGGTAAAACTACTTCTTGGAACCTTAAAAAGAATTTCTCTTTCGGCATAATATGCCGCCGCAAGTGTTACTGCTCCAACCTCTCTGCTTGGTATTTTGGCGCAGAGCCTGTCCGCCGCTTCTTTTTGCACCATAACGGTGATATTATCTATCGGCAATTTGCTTTCAAGAAGTGACATAATTATAGGCGAGGTTATATAGTAGGGCAGATTAGCGCAAACCGCAATTTTTTTGCAATCGGCAAAATTTTCTGCAATAACTTTATTTAAATCAAGTTTTAACACATCAGAGAATATCAGTTTTAGATTGTTATAATCCTCTAGTGTTTTTTCTAAAACGGGTTTTAGCCGCTCGTCAAGTTCGATTCCCACAACCCTTTTTGCAACCTCGGCAAGTTCGGCGGTAAGAACGCCTACCCCCAAGCCTATTTCGATAACACCGGTATCTTTATCTGCCGCCGCCTCGGCCATTGAGGGGCAAATCATTGGGTTTGTTAAAAAGTTTTGTCCTAGTGATTTTTTAAAGGTAAAGCCGGCTTCAGACAATACGCTATCTATAACCTTTTTGCTCCAAAGATTGTACTTCATACCTGCTTTACCTCCCTTTTTTTATTTTAAAATTGATTTAACGATTTTTACTGCTTCAAACACCACAAACGGTAAAAGTACAAGCCAAAGAATATGCCAACCAAGACCGCCTAAAGCCGCAAGGCCAAAAGCCGCTCTAATAGGTGTTGCAACAACCAAAATGGTTAAAAATACTAATATGCCCAAACTAATGAAACTATATTTATTTTTAAGCAGACCTTTTTTATAGATTGGTTTATCACTTCTGAGCGAGAAGGCAAGCACTCCTTGCACAAGCATTAACACAGCCAAAGCAAGTGATGATCCAACCTCAACCGAAATTTTATTGCCTATCGCAAAGGCAATAAGAACAAAAACTCCTGCAATTACACCCTCTACCACAGTATTTATTAGGTAGTGTGGTGTGAACAGTTTTTCGCCCTTTGTTTTTACTGCTTTTTCATGGTTTTCTTCTGCGGGTTCTGCCGCCAAAGAAAGAGCAGGGGCGATATTGGTTATAAGGTTCAACCACAAAATTGACAATGCGGTAAACGGCGAGGCCCCAAAAATTATAAAACCTAATAGCATTACCAAAAGCCCTGCCAAATTACTGCTTACCAAAAACGCAATCATATGCTTAATATTAAAATGAATTGCTTTTGACTCCTGAACCGCTCCGACGATTGAAATATAACTATCCTCGGTTAAAAGAACGTCTGCCCAACTTTTTGCAATATCGGTACCTGTAACACCCATTGCACAACCAACATCAGCGGTTTTAAGGGCAGTAGCATCTGTAACGCTATCACCCGTAAGAGCAACAACATCACCCCTTGACTGCCATGCTGAAACAATACGCCCTTTATCCTTTGCGGTTATTCTTGAATATACCGATATGTTTTTAATCTCTTCGGCAAGAACCTCATCACTCATTGTCAAAAGCTCATCACCAGTAACTGCCTTTTCGCCATCCTTTAAAATACCAAGATTTTTAGCAAAGGCTACCGCTGTTGTGATATGGTCGCCTGTTATCATAATGGTTCTAATGCCTAGATTTTCGGCGTTTTTAAGGGCGTTTCTTGTGCTTAGACTAACCGTATCACTAAGCCCGAACAAGCCAAGTAGGTTAAGTGAGCATTCCATATTTTCGGGGGTGGGATTCGAGGGGACCTCATCAAGAGGCTTCATGGCAACCGCTATAACACGAAGTCCCATTTGCTCCATTTTTTCTGCAGTTTCGGTGGCACCCTTTAGGTTTCCGCCGAGGCAATGCTTCATAAGTATATCGGGCGCTCCCTTTACAATAGCAAAGGGATGATTATTTATCATATTTACGGTGGTCATAAGCTTACGCTCAGAATCAAAAGGCACTTCTGCCATTCTGGGATAAATATTTTCAATATCCTCCTTAGACATACCGCAATAGTTAATACAAGCAGTAACAATACCCGCTTCGGTTGGGTCACCCGAAAAGCTAACCTTTTTGGTGTTTGCCACCGAAACGGTGGTGTTGGTACAGAGCGAACCCATTCTAATGAGGGTTAAGGCATTTTCGTTAAGGTCATCTATACCAACATCAAAGCTTTGATTTCCATCATAAAGCGCGGTCAACTGCATTCTGTTTTTTGTTAAGGTTCCCGTTTTATCCGAAATGATTACCGAAACATCCGAAAGTGTTTCAATAGCATTTAAATTCTTAATGGCAATTTTACGCTTTAAAAATCTTTTTGCACCAAAACCATATGCAGCCTTTATGCTTTTTGGCAAGGTTTCAGGAAGAATAGATACCGATATTGCACAGAAGGTTAATATCATATTTAAAACAAGGTGGCTAAAGCTCTCGTTTTCGGTGGTGCCGCTTATAATCCCCGCAAAAAAGATTACGGTTGCACACGCAAACAGAACATAATTTATAGTTTTACTAACACTTTTTATCTGTTTATGTATGGGTAAATGGCTACCCTCGGTTTGCTCTATTATTGCCTGTTTTCTAGCAAGCTCTGTTTCCATAGCAGTGTCGGTAACAATCATTATGCCATATCCAAAAGTAACCGAGCATCCTGCGTGAACCATATTTTTTCTTTGCTCTATTGGTGTGATATCTTCGATTATACAATCGGCTTGCTTTTCGCTCGGTGCGGCATCACCACTAAGTGCAGATTCATCACAAACCAAAGAATGACTTTGAATAAGTCTGCCGTCTGCGGGGATATAATCACCCTGCTCAAGCAAAACAATATCTCCCGGTACAAGCATTGCGGCATCGATTATGCTTTCCTCTCCATCGCGCCTTACCCTTGCCGACAAGGAATCCTTGCCCTTAAGACTTGCAATTTCCTTTAAAGAAAAACGCTCGGCAAAAATATCAGCCGCAATGTGAAGTGCCAAAACAAGCAAAATTAAAATAGGAACATACCAATCCCCGCTTTTTGAAATAATGCTTGTGATAAACAAAATCGCCGAAACAACAAGCATTATAACTACCAAAACATTCGATACGCGCTTAAATATTTTTTCTAATATTGTTTTTTGCTTTTTTTGTTCAAATCTGTTTTCACCAAAACGCTGAATTCGGGATACTACTTCTGCGGCGGTAAGACCTTTTTGCTCATCTACGCCCAATTCCCTTTTTATTTCACTTAGTTCAGAACTATGCCAAATCATTTGTTTTGTTCCTCCCGTTTTGTTTTTTGGGGTTAATGTTGTTTTTCTACTATTTTGAACTTAAAATAAATATCAATATTACACCTATTTTACATTATATTATATAATAAAAGGCAAAAATTTGCAATTATTATTTTTAAAAACCAAACACTGCTTTTTACTGTTAGTAAAATTTCCTTATTTTTTATGATAAATGTCAATAAAACTCTTAAATGATGCGTTTTTAGATATAGTTTTTATTATATTTGCATAAAAAACAGCCTATTTTTAAACACAATATAATAGATAACACTTGAAAAATCTTAAAGAATATAATATTATATATTTGTAAGTAAACTTTTCTGCACTAAGGAGTGTTTTAATATGAAATTAAATTCTAAGGAAATAAGCCAAAAGATTGTTGCAACACTTTCGCACAATTTTGGCGTTTCGCCCGAGCAAGCATCTGATGAATTGTTTTATAAAGCAACAGTTTTAACGCTTTTACAAATAATGCGTGAGCGCAGGTCGGCATTCCGCAAGGAGACTGAGAAAAAGAAAGCCAAAATGGTCTATTATCTTAGTATGGAATTCTTGATGGGCCGTTCACTCAAAAACAACCTTTATAATCTTGAACTGGAAAAAGAGGTTAGCGAGGCTCTTTCGGGATTTGGCGTAAAGCTTGAGCATCTTTACGAGCTTGAACCCGATGCAGGTCTTGGCAACGGTGGTCTTGGCAGACTTGCTGCTTGCTTTTTAGATTCGCTTTCTACCGGTTCCTACCCCGCTATGGGATATTGCATTAAATATCAGTTTGGTATCTTCCGCCAAAAGCTTGTTGACGGTTGGCAGACCGAAATGCCTGATTTTTGGCTACCCGGCGGTAGCGTATGGCTTGAAGCAAGACCCACCTCTGCCGTTGACGTTTTGTTTGACGGATATGTTGAAGATTGGTGGGACAAAGATTATCACCACGTAGAGCTTAAAAACTACACACCCGTTCACGCCGTTCCCTATGACCTTATGGTAGCGGGTAATGATGGTAAAACGGTTAATGTGCTTCGCCTTTGGAGTGCAGAGTCCCCCACAATAGATATGACCGCCTTTAACCAAGGTAATTATGTTAGAGCTCTTGAGCAACAGGCTATGAGCGAGGTTATAAGCAAGGTTTTGTACCCTGAGGACCATCATATGGAGGGTAAATCCTTACGCCTTCGCCAACAATATTTCTTGGTTTCGGCCTCTATTCAGGATATTTTACGCCGCCATCTTCGTACCTATGGCACCTTGGATAATTTACACGAAAAGGCGGCAATACACATAAACGATACCCATCCCGCATTAGTTGTTCCCGAGCTTATGCGTTATTTACTTGATGAGTGCGGCTACGGTTGGGATGCCGCTTGGAATATTGTAACCAAAACTGCAGCATACACGAACCACACCGTTATGAGCGAGGCGCTGGAATGTTGGCAATGCGATTTGGTTAAAAGCCGACTTCCCAGAATTTACTCCATCATAACCGAAATTGATAACCGCTTTAGAGCAAAGGTTTGGGAGCAAACCCACGATGCCGATTATGTTGAGCGTACCGCTATTATTTCAGGTGGAATTGTAAAAATGGCTAACCTTTGCGCATCGGCTTGTCATACCGTAAATGGTGTTTCCAAGCTTCACAGCGAAATTTTAAAGGATGACCTTTTTAACGATTATTATCGCCTTGATAATTCTAAATTCACAAACGTTACAAACGGTATCGCTCACCGCCGTTGGTTGTGCTCTGCCAATCCCAATCTCACCGCTTATCTTACAGAACTTATCGGTGACGGATTTAAGCACAATGCCGCCGAGCTTGAAAAACTCGCCGCTTTTGCGGGTGATAAATCTGTTTTAGATGAACTCGCTAAAATCAAAACCGCCAACAAGGAGCGTTTTGCAAAATATCTTAACAGGCTTGACAAAACAGTTATCGACCCTAACTCGATTTTCGATATGCAGGTAAAAAGACTGCACGAATATAAGCGTCAACACTTTAATGTTATGAATATTGCGGCGCAGTACCTTGCGCTTAAAAACAATCCCAATATGGACTTTACGCCCAAAACCTATATTTTTGGTGCCAAAGCCGCTCCGGGATATTTACTTGCTAAGCAGATAATTCAAATGATTTATTGCTTATCTCAGGTTATCAACAACGACCCCGCGGTTAGAGATAAACTAAAAATCGTATTTATGGAGGATTATCGCGTAACACTTGCAGAGCTTATGATTCCCTCTGCCGATATCAGTGAGCAGATTTCACTTGCGGGTACCGAAGCTAGCGGAACAGGTAATATGAAGCTTATGATGAACGGTGCAGTCACCCTCGGCACAGAGGATGGCGCAAACGTTGAAATTCACAAGGCGGTAGGCGATGATAATATTATCATATTCGGTATGGAAACAACTGAGGTTAACCGACTTAAAAAGTCGGGTTATTCGCCTTATGGATATTATGAGAACAATCCCATTTTAAAAGAGGTTATCGACTTTTTAGCAACGGGGCTCGGCTCTAACGATTTCCGCTCTATTACCGATATGCTTAAGTACCACGACTCCTATATGGCGATGGCGGATTTTGCCGATTACAAACGCGCGCAAGACCTTTCTTCAAGCCTTTATGCCGATAGAGATGTATGGAACAAAATGTCGCTTATGAACATTGCATCTTCGGGAATTTTCGCGGCAGATCGCTCTATTAAGGATTACGCGGAAAACATTTGGCACGTTAAACCCCTTAAATAAACAAGGTGATTTATAATGAGAACAATGCCCTACAACTCAAGGGACACATTTTATAAGTCGATTTTTGGCAGTATCGAAGCACACCAAGCGCTAAGGCTTAGTGTGCTTTTGCCGCGTGATAACTATGTTAAGGGCGTTGTTGCCGTTTTTGATAAAGATGGCTCGGGCGAAATGCGTTTTGAACTTTTAGATGACCAAAATTCGCTTGAGGGTAATTTTTATACCCGAAGTTGTGAAATTTCTTTGGATGAGGGGCTTTATTTCTATCACTTTATTATGTATACCACAGATGGTATGCGACTGCTTTTAAAAACAAGCGGTGGATATGGCGATTTTGACCCAAAAGATGGAGAAAAATGGCAGCTTACAGTTTATGAAAAAGGTTATGATACCCCAAAACACACCAGAGGCGGTATAATTTATCAGATTTTTCCTGATAGATTTTTTAAGGACGAAAGCAATCTACCCTATCCAAAAGACAGATATATTAGAGATGATTGGGGCGGTATGCCGACTTATACCCAAAAAACAAAACCAAATTTTTTGGGTAATGATTATTTTTGCGGTAATCTTAACGGTATTTCAAAAAAACTTGATTACCTTAAAAACCTTGGCGTTACAATGATTTATCTCAACCCTATTTTTGAGGCGCACTCAAATCACCGCTATAACACCGCCGATTATTTTAAAATAGACAGTCTTTTGGGGAGTGAAAAAGACTTTGTTTCACTTTGCAAAAAGGCAAAGAAAAAGGGTATAGAAATCATTTTAGACGGCGTTTTCTCCCACACGGGTGATGACAGTATTTACTTTAACGCCAAAAAAAGATATGGTGAAGGCGGAGCCTATAACGACCCTAACTCACCCTACTTTTCTTGGTATAAATTCAAAAGATTTAATGATGATTATGAAAGCTGGTGGGGTGTTAAAACTCTGCCCGAGGTTAGCGAGGACGACCCTGCTTTTACGCAGTTTATAACGGGTGAAAATGGTGTTATCCGCTATTGGATGAAACGCGGTGCGGCAGGCTTTAGGCTAGATGTTGCCGATGAACTGCCCGATGCATTTTTAGACAAAATACGCATTGCAGTAAAATCTGAGAACCCTAACGGATACCTTTTGGGCGAGGTTTGGGAAGATGCCACAAACAAAATCAGTTATTCTAAGCGGCGCCGATTTTTAAGGGGCAAACAGCTTGACAGCGTTATGAACTACCCCTTTGCAAACGCCATAATAGACTTTGTAAGCGGTGGCAACGGCAGTGATTTTGCAGAAAGCATTATGACCGTTTTAGAAAACTATCCCGCTCCCGCGCTTCATAACCTTATGAACCACATCGGCACCCACGACACTCCCCGAATTTTAACACGACTTGCAGGTGAACCATCAATGAACCGCGGTCGCGAGTGGGAGTCAAAACAAACCCTTTCAAAAGAACAGTATGTAAACGGTGTTGAACTTTTAAAGCTTGCCGCCATACTGCAATACACCCTTGTTGGAATTCCCTCGCTTTATTATGGCGACGAGGCAGGTATGACGGGCTATGGAGACCCGTTTTGCCGAGGCTGTTATCCTTGGGATAATGCCGATAAAAAGCTTATTGATTTTTATCGCAAGCTAGGCAAGGCAAGAAAAGAGTGCGAGGCGTTTAAAGAGGGTTCTCTTGAGTTTTTAGCGGTAGGTCTTGGCTATGTTGTTTTTGAAAGAAAATCTAAAAACTCATCCGCAATTATCGCGGTAAATCGTTGGAATGACAACGAAAAGATTGTTTTAGAAAAAAATCTTAACGGATATAAAACCATTTTCGGAGATAAACCAAATAAAACTGAGATTACGCTTAAGGGTAAGGGTTTTGCTTTTTTGGTTAAATAAACTATTAGAGGTGTGAAATATGAAAAACAAAAAAAGTACATCGTTTTTAGTAACGGGCGGTCTTATTGCTGCTTTATACACCATCGCCACATATATTTCTGCCGCTATGGGACTTGCCTACGGTGGTATTCAGTTTCGCATATCTGAGGCACTTAACATTTTGCCGGTTTTCACCCCCGCCGCTATCCCCGGACTTATAGTTGGTTGTTTTTTAGGCAATCTTGGAAGTCCCTTTGGTATGCTTGACATTCTGCTTGGCACCTTGGCAACCGCCCTTTCCGCCCTTTGCGGATACTACACAAGAAAAATCACAATATTTAACATTCCTGTTTTATCTCTTTTCTTCCCTGTTTTGTTTAATGCAGTTATAATTGGGGCAGAGGTTGCATTTTTCTTGCCTGAGGGAATATCCCTTTTAGGATATTTGATATCTGCAGGTCAGGTAGCACTCGGCGAACTTGTTGTTTGCTATGGTCTTGGCATACCCTTGTTTTTGATTTTAAAAAAGAAAAATAATAATCTATTTTAATATGTTAAAAAGTAAACACCGCACTTGTTTTCAAGTGCGGTGAATTTTTTACATTTTGTTTATTTTTTCAAGCCATTCTTTATACTTTTCTAAAGAATATGCAGGCGCTCCATACAGATATGTGTTGAACTCTTTTTTGCCGTCATCAGTTTCCCACTCGATAATAAACATACCCTTATCGGAATACATTAGCGGAAGTCTGCCAAGATTTGTGTTTGCATTTGGTTTGGCGGTAAATTCTTTTTCAAAATATACTTCACCGCTATCTAAATCATAAACTCGGCATTTACCCTTAACTGTATCAAAACTGTTATTAGCACAACGCACATCGTGTCCCCACGCAGCCATTTCATCAAGCATAATTATAAACGGCTTACTTGAACGCTTAATATAATCGTATGCTAGTTTTTTCTCGTAATAGTAGTCCACAACCGCATCCGACATCTGTGGCCAACCATCAATGAGGTTCCACCAAATTACGCCACCCATATAATTCATATTTGCACGGGTTCTTTCGATGAAATATTTTTTAGCCTCTGCCTGAGAAATCTGAGATGCTAAAACATAATCTTCCATATCGGTTGGAACATCCTTAAATAACTGCTTAACCTGATTATGCATAAGCATTGTTCTACTTGGGGAATTGTTCTGGTCTGAGGAATGGAGATTCCACTGCTTATTATCAAAATACGGCCATACATATTCGCTATCGATAAATTTTTCGATAGATTCTTTGCACGGGCAACCGTGATAACCTATTTCGCTAACAAAATAAGCCTTTGAGCCCTTATAAAATTCACTTTTAAAATAATCTCTTGGGCCCCATAAATGGTCCTCAGGATAAGCCTTGCTACCCTGCTGATTATCCCCCGCGTTAAATGCTTTTGCCGAAATGTAGGGTGATGAAGCAATATACGGTCTAAATGGGTCGAGCCTATCTATAACCTGTGGCAAAACCTCTCTTGTGATGCGGTTTTTATCGGGATTAAGTCCCATACTTGCCACCATAAAATCAATCTCGTTATCGCCGCACCAAATAGCAAGACTTACGTGATGGCGATATTCGGCAACAACCCACTCTGCCTCTTTTCTGATTATGTTTAAAAAGGTTTCGTTTTGGGGATAGTAGTGGCAACCCATACCAAAATCTTGCCAAACCATTATGCCGTGGTCGTCGCAGAAATCAAAAAATTCGTGGTCTTCATAAACATTTCCGCCCCAACAACGAATCATATTGCATCCAATATCCTCCGCCATTAAAAGCGCTTTTTGATATCTTTGTTTATCTCGGCTATGGTATGCATCCATCGGAACCCAGTTGGTGCCGATTATTTGAATCTTTTGTCCGTTTACGATAAAGTTAAAGCCGCCGCCTTTTTCTACTATCTCGCTATGGTGTAATTCAATAGTGCGGAAGCCTTGACGCATTTTTTTATCAAAAAGGAGGTTGCCCTGCTCGTCATAAACCTCAACCGTTATATCATACATATTGGCATCGCCATGGGTTCGAGGCCACCAAAGTTTAAGATTCTCTACATTAAAACCTATTCTTCCGCTAGCGCTTGTTCTTTCAGGGAATCTAGCCTCAAAAGTATGGTCGCCGCACTGACCCTTAATAACATAGGTTAACTTTGCCATTAGATGCTCCGGCTTTGCATTGGTATCAAACAACATAGTAACCGAGGCATTATCACTATTGGTATTGTTTAACTTAAAATATATGTATCTAAAGCCATATTTATTTTCTTTTCTGAGTTCAACCGAACGCCAAATTCCCGCGCTTATTGCCCTTGGCATAATATCCCAACCATAGCTGTGCGGTGCTTTTCTGGTATAAAGGTTGGTTAAGGGTTGATGCCAGGTATAGTTAGCGAGGTTTGGCTCCATAGAAAACTCAGCGCCCCTTACAATTGCGGGGTCGATATGAACACAAAGGGTGTTGCTTTTACCATAAAGCAACTTATCGGTAACATCAAAATCTTGCGCAATGAACATATTGTCGCTCTCACCGATTTTTTCACCATTAAGATAATAATCGGCATAGCAATCCACCGCACCAAAATGAAGTGTCATTTTATGGTCGGCATCGGGTTTGCTTTCGGGAGCCTTAAACTCGGTTACATACCACCACTCATAATGCTCAAACGCTTCAGCTTTTAAAATATTCTCCCCTTTAAAAAGGTCTTTAGGCAAAATACCCGCCCTTGATAAATCGAGTTCAACATTACCGGGAACTGTACAGGGTATATTATCTATGCCCGAAGTTTCAAGCTCGGTGATTGAAGCAGGTGTTTTTGTTTTATAAGGAGCATAATAAAGTCGCCACTCACCATTTAATATCATTTGTATAACCTCCATTTTGGTTTTAAACTAAACCTATCTACGCTTTTTATTGTAGCACACTTTTTTTGAAAGTGTTATCTATATTTTTGGGAAAACCCTTATTATTTTTTGTTTTTTGTTGAAAATCAAAAAACAATATGATAAAATCGTATTAGAACGACAACTAAAGGAGGTGTGTTATGAGCAAAAGTTCTTTAAGGCGGTATTTGTTAAAGGACCAAATAAAACCCGGTTCTCACATAGCCGTCTTTGATTTTAAAACTAAGTCGCCTTGTTTTCTTCATTGGCATAATTATATAGAACTTGAACTTGTAACGGGCGGTTATGGCAGCGAGGTGCTTAACGGTCACTCCTTTGAACTTAAACGCGGTTCTCTTTCACTACTTCGGCTTACCGATTTTCACGAGGTTATACCAAGTGATAGCCTTTCTATTATGAAACTTATAATTGATGATAGTCTGCTATCCGAGGACCTTTTAAGCGAACTTACTGAAAGAGGAACCCTTTTTTGCCAATTAGACGACACCGAAACCAAAACTCTGGAACAACTTTTAACCTTATGTTTAGATGAAAGCAATGTGGATAATATCAATCAACGCTATCTAAAGCATCTTTTAGTTTGTATTTTGTTAAGAGTTTTAGAAAAAATGCCTGCCACAAAAGCGACCTCAACAGTTGGCGAACGTCCCATTCAAGCTGCCATATTATATATACATATGCACTTTAGGGAAAACCCATCCTTAAAAGAGGTTGCAAAAATCGCCCACTATAACGCAAGTCATTTTAGCGCAACCTTTCATAAAGAGCTTGGTATGACTTATTCTGAATATGTTAATATGCTAAAGGTGGATTATGCCAAGGAGCTACTTGTTTCCACCAAACTTAAAATATCCGAAATATGCTTTGAATGTGGTGTAGCATCTCATTCAAACTTTTTAAGGCTTTTTCACAAATTTACTGGGTTATCACCCATACAATATAAGAAAAAATATTCTCAAAACGCAGAAAAATCTAATGAATAAGGAATGATTATTATGAAGGCAAATCAGTTGAGCGAACTTTGCGGATTAAAAAAAGTGGTTTTGAAAAATCCCGAAAGCGAAATTAAAACCCTTTACTGCTGCGACCTACTTAGTATTGTTATGGGCAGAGCGCCTCAAAATGCCGCTTGGGTAACAATTATGGGGAATGTTAATTCGGTTGCGGTTGCTTCCCTTGCCGAAATTAGCGCCATAATTTTAGCGGATGGAGTAAAACCTGACGAAAACGCAGTTAAAAAAGCGGAGGAAAATGGCATAAATATCCTTTTATCTGATGAGCCAATTTTTGAAACCGCCCTTAAAATTCACAAGGTATTAGACTAATGAAAATCTATTACGACTTTCATTTGCACTCCTGCCTTTCGCCCTGTGGGGATAATGATATGACCCCCGCAAATATTGCAGGAATGGCATTTTTAAATGGGCTTAACGCAATCGCCCTTACCGACCATAATACAGTAAAAAATTGTTCTGCTTTAAAAAAAGCGGCTGAGCAATACGGCATTACGGTGCTTTACGGAATGGAACTTACGACCGATGAGGAGGTTCACGTTGTTTGCCTTTTTGCCGATGAAAAATCGGCTAACGAGTGGGGGGAATTTGTTTTTTCAAAACTGCAAAAAATAAAGAACAATCCCGATATATTTGGCAAACAGATTATTATGAACGAAACCGATTTGGTTTTGGGCGAGGAGCCATATCTACTTATAAACGCGGTTAATCTTTCCTTTGAGGAGATTTTTAAAATGGTGGATAACCTAGGTGGAATCGCTTTTCCTGCCCACGTGGATAAAAACGCCAACTCCCTTATATCCAACCTTGGTTTTGTTCCTCCCGACAGCGATTTTACGGTTGCAGAACTTCACGATTTGGATAAATTAGATAGCATAACCGCCTTACACCCCTATTTTAAGGATTGCAAAATTTTATGCAATTCTGATGCTCACTATTTGCCCGATATTCATATGAATGAGCATTTTTTAGAGTGTGAGCAAAACACACCTGAATGTATAATAAATACATTAAAAAGAAAATAACATATACTAATAACTTTGGTAAAAGGTGCTTTTTTCTAATTCCGTGTTGGAAAATGGTTAGTGTCGCGACTATACCGAGAGAGCACTTTTTCGGCACATCTCTTCGGGGGTGTGCTTTTTTGTTTGTGAAAATAGTGTTTACTTTTTGGATATAATATGATAAAATATTTGTGCAACGCAAACTGAATAAATTATATCACTACGCGGATAATACCTTGGTAAAAGGTGTTACCCTTTTTCCCCGTGTGGTGAAATTTCAGTTTGCGTTGCAACAGACTGTGGGTGCACTTTTTCGGCGTGCTCCTTGTGGGCGCGCTTTTTTATTGAGGTAAAAACAAATGAAAAAATTCATTTTTCTTCTGTGTGGGTTTTTGTTATTAACCCTATCCAGCTGTACTGAACAAACAAATCTTTCTGCAGATAAAAGTAGTATCATAGCATTTATGACCGAGAGCGAACAAACATACACCGACGGGGTATATGAACTTGCTATATTTTCAGAACTGATAAACAATGATTCTGTTGGGAATGATTGGAAAGAGGAATATAGTTGTGAGGGTTCAGTAATTTCAAGCGGTAATAGGTGGACTATTCCGCTTGATACTACAAAAGCCGTTAAAATCAAAGCAACTATAACAGAGTTTGACGACTGGCCCGATACCGAATCTGCTTTTATTTCGGTTGTTTTAAAAGATGGTTTTGAAACATATAGCACCATTACTGTTACAGAAAACAAGGGCAGATATACGGGTAATACGGCAAATTGGAAAATCACTTGTGCTGTTAAACTAATCGAAAAAATTACAACGCCATAGACAAGATAGTCTATGGCGTTTGCTTTTTATCTAAGTTTTTGCTCTAATATCTTTTTTATAACAGCGGGGTTGGCGGATTTACCAAGTTTTTTACACATTTGCCCCATCAGAAAGCCAAAAACCTTTTGGCTACCCGATTTATATTCCTCGACTGCTTTGGGGTTAGATGCTAAAATCTCATCGGCGGCTTTTTCTACCTCGCCTATATCGCTGCTCATTATCATACCATTGTTTTTAGCAATATCCTCGGGCTCTGTGCCCTCTTCAAACATTATGCGAAGTATATCCTTTGCGGCGGCGCGGCTAACGGTACCCTCATCCGCCATTTTGCAAAGCTTTGCCATATCCTTTGGCTTTATTTCAAGTGTCTCTGCGTTTACCCCCGCATCATTCATTCGGCGAAGTAGTTCAACAAGTATCATTGTTGCTATTAGTTTGGGGTTGTTATATTCCAAGACGCTATCTTCAAAAAAGTCGGACAAGGCTTTATCCTGAACAAGCAAATCGCTATCTGCCTCGCTAAGACCAAACTCGTTTATATACCTTAATTTTCTATCCGCCGGCATTTCGGGCATTGAGTTTTTAATGCTCAAAATTTCATCATCCGATAAAACTAGGGGCGGTATATCAGGCTCGGGAAAATAGCGGTAATCGTGAGCCTCCTCCTTAGAGCGAAGCACCTTTGTTTCACCAGTAGCATCACTAAAATGGAGTGTTTGTTGAATAACCTTTCCCCCATTTTCTAGTATTTGCTTTTGGCGGTTATACTCATATTCAATCGCCCTTGCAATACTGCGAAGCGAGTTTAGATTTTTTATTTCGGTTCGGGTGCCAAACTCATTACTGCCCTCAGGCATTATCGAGATATTAACATCGCATCTGAGGGAGCCTTGCTCCATTCTTGCATCGCAAACACCCGCATATTTAAGCCTTAATGCCACCTCGGCAACAAACCTTTTAGCCTCGTCTGCCGAACGGATATCCGGCTCGGTTACAATTTCAATAAGTGGAACGCCACAACGGTTATAGTCCGCCAAAGAAATATTTTTTGCATCATCGTGGATAAGTTTGCCCGCATCCTCCTCAATGTGAATTCGGTTAACGCGAACAACCTTTTCGCCGATATCTACGCCACCATTCTCACAAATGGGGTGCTCCCACTGTGTTATCTGATATGCTTTTGGCAAATCGGGATAAAAATAATTTTTGCGGTCAAATGCGCTATAATTATTTATATCGCAACCAAGCGCTAAACCTGCTTTTACGGCAAGTTTTGCCGCCCCCTCATTAAAGGAGGGTAGTGTGCCGGGAAGCCCCATACATCTTGGGCAAACCCTTGTGTTTTCTTCTCCACCAAACTGAGCACCGCAACTACAAAAAACCTTAGATTTTGTAAGCAACTCTGCGTGGATTTCTAAACCTATTACCATAGTGTAGTTCATATTTGTGCCTCCCTTCTCTCAAAGGAACGCTCAAAATTATCGGCAGCGCCCAAAATGGTTGCCTCATCGAAGGCTCTACCCGTAAGACTAAAACTAATCGGCATACCGTTTTTATCATATCCACAGGTGGTGCAAACGGCGGGTAGACCCGTAATATTAGCAGTAACGGTACAAATATCCGCCAAATACATTTGGGCGGGGTTATTTTCCTTTGTGCCGATTTTGTATGCAACGCTTGGTGCGGTGGGGGTTAATATAACATCGCACTCCTTAAAAATAGCATCATACTCAGCCTTAATTTTGCTCCTGATTTTTACCGCGTTACTATAATACTTATCATAATATCCGCTTGATAGAGCATAGTTGCCAAGCATAATTCGGCGCTTAACCTCATCGCCAAAGCCCTCGCGGCGAGTGTTTTTTATAATCTCCTCGTATGTCTTACCGTTTTTACTTCTATATCCGAATTTTATTCCGTCATATCTTGAGAGGTTACTTGCCGCCTCTGCCGATGAAATTAAATAATAAGCCGAAACGGCATATTTAAGGCTAGGCAGAGAAACCTCTTTAATTACACAGCCCATTTTTTCATAATATTTTGCGGCATTTAAAACCGCCTGTTTATATTCGGCATCTATTTCATCTCCAAAAAACTCTTTTGGAAGACCGATAACAAGACCTTTTATATCTTTTCCGATTTTGACGGTGTAGTCGATATTGTCTAGCCCTTTGGTTGTAAAATCGTTATTATCAAAACCCGCAATACAGCCGAGCAAAATACCACAATCCTCCGCAGTTTTTGCCATCGGTCCGATTTGGTCAAATGACGAAGCAAAGGCAATAAGACCATAACGCGATACTGTGCTATAGGTGGGTTTAAGCCCTGTTATACCGCAAAAAGCGGCGGGTTGACGCACCGAACCGCCCGTATCCGAGCCTAGTGCCGCAGGGCATAAGGCTGCCGCAACCGAAGCCGCAGAACCGCCCGACGAACCGCCCGCAACTCTGCTTAAATCGTAAGGGTTACATACTCCACCAAAGAATGATGTTTGCGACGAACCACCCATTGCGAATTCATCCATATTTGTTTTGCCCAAAATAACGGCGCCGCTATTTTTCAGCCTTGCAATAACGGTAGCATCATATGGCGGTATAAAATCGGCTAGCATTTTTGAACCTGCCGTTGTTTTAATACCGTTAGTGCAGATGTTATCCTTTACTCCAAGCGGGATACCCGTAATAGTTGTCGCTTTGCCTTCGGCTATTGTTTTATCGGCAGATTTTGCCGCATCAAAAGCCGTTTCTTCACACAGGGTGATAAAGGCGTTTGTTTTTGAATTAACCGCATTTGCCCGTTTAATATAAGCCTCTAAAAGTTCGGTTGCGCTAAACTCCTTAGCCTTTAGTTTTTGGCTTAAGGTTTTAAGGGTGGCGGTTTTTAAAGTTTCGCTTAACATACTTTATACCACCTTTGGCACAGTAAAAAATGTGCCATCCATTTCGCTTGCATTAGACAAGGCTTTATCCCTGGGCAGTGACTCCTTAACCTCATCTTGACGGATATTTTTTGATAAATCAAGCCTTTTTTCCTCAAAGTTTCCATTCTCATCAAAATCACAAACCCTATCCATAATGGATATAATATCTCCCATATTTTCTGTGATTTTTAAAAGCTCGTCATCGGTAAATTTTAGTTTTGAAAGCTCGGCAAGATGCGAAATCAAAATGCTATCAAACATACTTCTTCCCCTTTATCTAATAAAAAGTGAGCAAAACCCACCTTGCTTATGGTTTTTGCTCACAACTTATATTTCGTTTCTTCCTTCGAAAGCGCGAGAAAGCGTAACCTCATCGGCATACTCCAAATCCCCGCCAACAGGAATACCGTAGGCAAGTCTTGTAACCTTAATCCCCATAGGTCGAATAAGGCGCGAGATATAACTAGCAGTTGCCTCGCCCTCTACTGTTGGGTTGGTTGCCATAACAATCTCCTCTATTTTATCGTCAGAAAGTCGAGCCATTAGCTCCTTTATGCGTATATTATCGGGGCCTATTCCGTCCATTGGAGAGATAACTCCGTGGAGTACGTGATACAGTCCGTTATATTCGCGTGTTCTTTCAAAAGCCATTACATCGCGAGGGTCCTCGACCACGCATATAACAGATTTATCCCTGCCCGCGTCTGTGCAAACGGGGCAAAGTTCTAAATCGGTTAGATTTTGGCAACACTTACAATAATGAATTTTTTCTTTTGCCTGTAAAATTGCTTCGGCAAAGGCTTTTGTTTCGGCCTCACTTCTTGAAAGCAGATGGTATGCAAGGCGACCCGCAGTTTTGTGACCAATACCGGGGAGCCGCTCAAACTGTTCTACCAATCTATCAAGAGGGGCAACGTGATATGTTGCCATAATTAAAACATTCCGGGCATACCGGGGATATTAAGTCCGCCGGTAATTGCGCCCATCTCCTCCTCGGAGGTTTTGGTAGCATTTGCAATAGCCTCGTTTACCGCTACTATTATAAGGTCCTCAAGCATTTCGGGCTCGTCGGGGTCGATAGCATCGGGGTTGATTTTAAGTTCCTTGAGTTCGTGCTTACCGTTAACGGTAACCGATATCATTCCGCCACCCGAGGTTGCGGTAAACTCGCGCTCATCTAAATCTGCCTGCAGAGTTGCCATATCCTCCTGCATTTTTTGAACCTGTTTAAGCATATCGTTACGGCTTGGGCCTTGATTTGGAATTCTTACCTTCATAATATTACCATCCTTTTGCTGATTTATAAATTTTCTAAAGAATTTTTAAACTGTGCTAATGGGTCAACTTCCTCTGCTTTTTGATTTTTGGCTGTTTGTTTGTAGGGTCCAAGATTATATGAAACACCCAAAACCTCCTCTGCCGCATTACGAATATAATCGCGATATTTTGCGTCGGAATTTATTAAATCCTTAAACTGTGACAGTTTTGAATCAATTAAAAGTCTGCCGCCGCCAATATAAGCCTTTGAACCTGTTAAAACGCCCGCCATTAATGGACAAGCCTTTTTAATAATCTCCATTATCTCGGGCCACTCGGCAACCGGAATGGGCTCACCATTTGAAGCCTCTTTTTGAGGCTCTTTTTTGGGTTCTTTTGCTAAAATCTCCTCGGTTGGTGCGGTTGGTGGCGGTTCGTTTGGCTCCTTCGGTAGCGGTATTTCCTCTGCCTGTGGTTCTGGCTCTGCCGCTTTTGGTTTTTCGGTGGTAGCCTTAGGCTCTGCCTTTTTTCCCTTTGGCTGAAAATTTGTTACTACCGCCTCGCCATTTGTTAACGCCATAACCATTTTTTCAAGCTTTTCGATTCTTACCTTTAAACCTGACACACTAGATGCAAGTTCGGGAGCACAAAGTTTTACAATGGTTAATTCAACATCACTACGCGATGCAGTAACGCTAAGCTCCTCCGCCGCAGACTGCAGAGCGGTGAGAGAATCTATAATTTGCGAGAGCGAAAATCCCTCTGCCAACTGCTCAAAGCGGTTAAAATCATTGTTTGAACAAACAATAAGACCTTTAGGGTTTTGAACAGTTTTAATTATCATAAGGTTACGAAATGCCGAAACAAGCTCATACAAAAGTTTTTTCATATCAACCGAGTTTCGATACATATCGTCGACTATTTTTATTGCCTCGGCAGAGTTATGGGTATAAACCGAATTTATAAGTTCAAAAATACGCTCGTTACCTGCAATTCCGCAAACCTGTGCAATAATGCTTTCATCAACAGTTTCGGCACATACTGAGCACTGGTCTAAAATAGAAAGTGCATCACGCATACCGCCATCGGCTAAGGATGCTATCATAGTTGCGGCACCGTCGGTAAGGGCAAACCCCTCTTTTTCGGCAATTTGCTTCATTCTACCACAAATTACATCGGGTTCTAATCTTTTAAAATCAAACCTTTGGCAACGCGAAAGAATGGTTGCAGGAAGTTTATGCACCTCGGTTGTAGCAAGTATAAATATTACGTGCTTTGGTGGTTCCTCCAAGGTTTTTAAAAGTGCATTAAAGGCACTTTGAGATAGCATATGAACCTCATCGATTATATACACTCTATATTTAAGTGAAACGGGTAAAAAACTAACCTGCTCTTTAAGGTCGCGAATATCATTTACACCGTTGTTTGATGCGGCATCAATTTCGCTTATGTCAGTGGTGTTGCCCTCGGCTATTGCTTTACATGCGGCGCACTCGCCACATGGACCGCCATCAATCGGATTTTCACAGCAAACCGCCTTAGCAAGAATTTTTGCACAGGTGGTTTTACCTGTTCCCCTTGTTCCCGTAAAAAGATATGCATGAAATACCTTGCCGTTTTTAAGTCCACCGGCAAGCGTGCTTGTGATATGCTCTTGACCTACAACATCGCTAAAAACTATTGGTCGATATTTTCGGTATAACGCTTGATACACTTTTTGCACTTCCTTTCATAAAAAATCACACTTTCGGGTGTGCGAACGAACCGATTTTCTGCGGCGCATGGGCAAATCCACTTAATGCTGCTCGGTTCCCCGCCTGACATGATTCATGGCCGCCTATCGCACAGGACCCGCCCGTTCACACGCCCCAAAGCGTGATATATTGTTATTATAATATAAATACTGTATAAATACAAGTGATTTTTAAGTTTTTTAAATTGTTTTTATTTTTTATTATGAAATATGTTGTAACATTGATAATAATTTGGTAAAATGTAAATGATATGATAAAGGGGTGTAGTTTGCTTTAAATCTTTTACGCAAAGCCACGCACCTTTAGCACTTTATTATAAGGGAGTATTATTTATGAGGGAAATTGAAATTAAAAATCTTTATAGCTTGGATAACACAATAGCAAAGGATTTACTATGCTCTGCTAAATATCCTTTTGAGGTATTGCCTTTGATTTCAGACTTTATTTTAAAACTTGGCAACACCCTGCCCCAAGACGAGTTTGAAAAAATCGGCGAAAACGTTTGGATTGCAAAGGATGCAAAAGTAGCGCCAACCGCATTTATAAACGGACCTTGTATTATCGATAAGGGTGCAGAGGTTAGGCACTGCGCTTTTATTCGCGGTAATGCCATTGTTGGCAAAGGTACAGTTGTTGGCAACTCAACCGAACTTAAAAATGTTGTTTTATTTGATAAGGTTCAGGTTCCCCACTACAACTATGTTGGCGATTCAATCCTTGGTTATAAATCGCATATGGGTGCCGGTTCAATAACCTCCAACGTTAAAAGCGATAAAACGTTGGTTGTTATAAAAAACGGTGATAACCACATCGAAACAAAGCTTAAAAAGGTTGGTGCTATGCTCGGTGATGAGGTTGAGGTTGGTTGTGGCTCTGTGCTTAACCCCGGAACTATTATCGGTCGTGGTTCACAGGTTTATCCTCTCTCCTCGGTTCGTGGCGTTGTTGCGCCAAACAGTATTTACAAAAAAGCCGGCGAGATTGTGGAAAAACGCTAGTAACTAAGAGGTTGAAAAATGGAATTATGGGACATTATAACTGCCGACGGAAGCCCTACGGGGCGTACTATGGTGCGTGGTGCTAACACCTTAAAGTCGGGCGAGTATCATTTAGTGGTTCATATATGGCCACTAAATGATTACGGCAGTATTTTAATACAAAAACGCACAAAAACAAAAAAGCTAATGCCCGGCATATGGGCGGCAACAGGTGGCGCCGCCATAGCAGGTGAAACCTCTAAGCAGGCGGCTTCTCGCGAACTTTTTGAGGAGCTTGGCATTAAAGCCCAAGAGGGCGAACTAAACCTTGTAAAAAGAATAAAAAAACATAACTCATTACTAGATGTTTGGACCATTAAAACAAACTGCAGAGCTCCCGAGCTTAAGCTTCAAAAAAGCGAGGTTGCCACGGCAAAGTGGGTTAGCTTTGATACCCTTAACGCAATGGTTAAAAACAAAGAATTTCATAATTACGGTGATGAATATTTTGAGCTTGTTAAATCCCTTTCTGATGATATTAAAGCAAAAAGACGGGCTCTTAATTCCAACCTTTAAAGGAGGCTTACGGCTACCAGCCGCAAACTATGGGTATTTCAGTTGAGGGACAAAAATGTCCCGTTTGTAATGCATATTTATTTGATAATGACGACGTGGTTTTTTGTCCCGAATGTGGGGCGCCCCACCATCGTGAGTGCTTTGCTTCTATCGGTCGGTGTGCCTATAAGGAGTTTCACGGAACCGACAAAGAATATCGCCGTCCCGAACCTAAACCAGAGCAAGATAATTCTAATAACCCGCCAAAAACGGAATACAAGGTTGTCGACTCCCCCGATGCTACCTCTACCGTTTGTGCGACCTGTAAATCTGTTTTTGATAAAAACCTTTCGGTATGTCCGCATTGTGGTACTCCAAAGGGTTATCAAACAACCCCTTTTGGCTCACCCATAATAATGATTGATGCCTTTGGCGGTGTTGCTAAGGATGAGGTTATTGACGGAGTATCGGCAACAGATTTAAAAGACTATGTTGCCGTTAACTCCCAGAGATATTTGCCCCGCTTTAAAAAACTTAATAAGAAAAATAAAGCTTCTTGGAACTGGGGCGCTTTTTTGTTTCCTCACGCGTGGTTTTTTTACAGAAAAATATATCTTCCAGGTGTGTTTTTCTTTTTAATGTCGTTTCTTTTTTCACTAATGGCATCCTCTATAAATCTTGTTTTGTCTTCTGCTCCCGAGGAGATTTATAAGAGTTATACCGTTATGTATCAATATATTGCAGATAACCTTGCAACCTTTGATAAAAGCATAGTGGTTATAAGTATTTTAGGCCTTTTGGGCGGTCTTGTTTTAAGAATTATTTCGGGTGCTTTTGGCGATTGGTTTTACCGCAAATCTGCAATAGAATCAATTAAAAAGGTTAAAGAAAATGATGATCAAAACCTAGATATCCCCCTTGCTTTAAGGCTTAGAAAAAAAGGCGCCGTTAATTCATTTTTAGGTCTAATAGGTCTTTTTGCATTACAATGGCTAGTGCAGATTGTTTATATTCTTTTATAAATTATAAAAACGGGAGGTAAATTTATGCAAAACAATACTCAAACAGAGGTTTTTAAACTTTGTCCAAACTGCTCGGCAAAATGCAAGGCCGTGTATCAATACTGTAACGAGTGTGGTGCCGCTTTACAAAACATTTCAGCAAATGAGCCTAACCTTTCTGCCACACAAAATCCAACTAGTTTTACTCCCGCACCTACAATCCCAACTGCCGAGGTTGAGGCTAACAACGATATTGCACCCAGCCAAGCGGAAGCAAAGGATAATACTTCAAATCAAGCAAACACACAAAATTTTACTGCCCAGCCTGAGCCCGAGCAGAATAACGAGCCCGAAAAAGAGCCTATAATGAACCGCTTTTTCGATGGTGTTTCTGCCGAGGATATGTTCAATTACACAGGCAAAAAGCCTAAACTTTATGCCAAACTGCAAAAGCAACAAATGACACCTATGAATAAACTCTTTTGCTTGCCTCTGCTTATTCTTGGTATTTTGTTCGGCTTTTTTGGTATGGCTTGTTGGTACATATATCACAAACTTTATAAACAGGCGGCTATTTTCTTCGGTCTTGCGTTTTTCTTTTACGCCATAAACATAGCGGGTGTATACTCTGTTATAGATGGGCTGGCAACCGCTCTTCCCGAGCTTATCACCTCTCCAAATGAACCTACCGACCAAGAAATAGCAATGTTTTTTCAAACTATAATAAAGGGTTTTCCGATTGCGCTTAACGCCCTCTCATATATTGGAAATCTCGCTCAGTTTGTGCTCGCAATAGTTATGCCTTTTTATGCCTACAACACCTACCGCTTAACCGCAATAGAGCGAATTAAAAAAGCCAGATTGCTACCATATGGTGTTGATATTTCATCGGTGGGCGGCACAGCAAAGGGGTATCTTGCCCTTGCTATCGGCGTTGGCATTATAATTATTATAATTGCATCAACAATAATAGTAATGCCTCTTTTTGAAACGATATTTAACCTATTAGCAGAATCACCCGAGCTTTTTGAAGAAATCCCCGCAAACAGTTTTGATACTTATAGCGATTTTATTTACTAATGGCTATGTATAAGTATTTGCTTTTTGATTTAGACGATACCTTGCTTGATTTTAGGGGCTCTGAAAAACAGGCATTACGCAAGGTTTTGAAGAAACACAATTTAGATAGTTCGGACGAAACCATACAACTATATTCGGATATTAACGATTCCTTTTGGAAGCGGTTTGAAAAGGGTGAAATAACCCGTGCCGATATTTTTGAGGGCAGATTTATTGAACTCTCAAAACAACTTGGTGTTGAGTTTGATACATACGCGGTGTCACATGGGTATTTTAAAGAACTTAGCTTTTGCGGGTTAACTTTTCCCTATGCTACCGCTTTATTAGATATACTTAGCAAAAAGGGGTATGAACTTGTTGCCGTAACAAACGGCTCCCTACTTCCCCAAACAGGAAGGATTGTGGCTTCGGGTATAGCAGGTTTTTTTAAAGGCGGTATTTATATTTCTGAAGTTATCGGGCACCAAAAACCGCAAAAAGAATATTTTGATTTTGTGCTTAACGCTATTGGTAACCCTCCTAAAAACGAGATATTGCTTTTGGGTGATTCGCTTAGCGGTGATATAAAAGGCGCTATTGGTATGGGCCTTGATAACTGCTTTGTAAATCTTAGGGGTCAAGTTCTACCACAAGATATAAATCCTACCTATACAGTAACCGCCTTAGAGGATATTATTTCGGTTTGCGGTTTATAACACAAAAGGAGTTTTGTTATGTTTAATCTACCGGAACAGGTAAACTTTTTATTAGATAAGCTTAACTCCGCAGGATATGAGGCTTACATTGTCGGCGGTTGTGTGCGCGACCTATTATTAGATAAAACTCCTGATGATTTTGATATTACAACCTCTGCAAACCCTAATCAGATTATGGAGGTTTTTAAAGAGCATAAACTTTTAACAGTTGGAATAAAACACGGAACTGTTACGGTTGTTTTAAATAAAACCCCTTATGAAATTACAACCTATCGAATCGATAAAGATTATTCTGATAATCGGCATCCCGATACTGTTGAGTTCACAAAAAATTTAATCGACGACCTCTCCCGTCGTGATTTTACCATAAATGCTATGGCTTATAATCATAAGCTCGGTATTATAGATGCTTTTAATGGGCAAAAAGACCTTGCCTCGCATATTATAAGAACCGTTGACGACCCCGAAAAACGCTTTAATGAGGATGCGCTAAGAATGCTTAGAGCCTTACGCTTTGCCTCTACTCTTAATTTCAAAATCGAGAGCAAGACCGCAAAAAGCATATTTGAAAATCATCACCTTATATCAAATATAAGCAAAGAAAGAATTACAAGTGAACTTAAAAAACTTATTTGCGGCAAAAAAGCGGGTATTATTTTTGAAAGATTTTCAGAGGTTTTCGAGGGTCTTATTCCTCCCTTTAAAAACACTAACAAAATGGTTTTAGACCTCTGCCCAACGGATATCAGCATAAGACTAGCTACACTTTTTGATTTTAAAGAGGATATAACCGAGGCTTTAAGCCACCTTTGTTTTGATAAGGCAACCGTAAAAAAAGCCGTAACCCTTGTGGAAAATAAGCGCAGTAAATTCATTGGCACAAAGGTCGATATAAAAAGGGCTTTGCGCGAACTTGGTAAAGAGACCTTTTTAGACCTTTTAGATTTACAAAAATCTATTTCTCTTTATACAAAAGCAGAGTGCTTAAATCTTTATAACCTTACTCATCAAATAATAGATAACAACGAATGTTATAATATCTCTATGCTTGATATAACGGGCGACGACCTTATTGCTCTTGGGGTTCCAAAAGGTATTGCGGTTGGTAAAAGGCTTGATAATATTTTAGATAGCGTTATAAGCGGTATTGTTGAAAATGATAAAGAAAAAATCATCGATTATTTAAAAGACCTTCATTTTCCTCTGAATATTTAATTTGTAGGTTCTATTTCAATCGTTGGGGTGGTCATTCTAAGGGAGTGAAGCGACCGAAGAATCTCCTAGAAATCATACGACTTAGCAAGGAGATTCTTCGCTAACGCTCAGAATGACATATTAGCCAATTTGTATAATATTTTTGCGCCTGCCGAGTCGGTAGGCGCTTTTTTGCATTACTGTATTAAATTTTTTGTAAAAAAATGACTGTTTTTGCCAAAAAAATATTCAAAGCTTAATAAATATTGGTTGAAAATAACAAAAGCGTGTGTTATACTTAATCTATACCTTCCGCAAGATATTAGTTTTGATTTTAAAAACTGCCTTGCGGCTTATAATACATATAAAGGGGTCCTAGTTATGAAACAATATCCAACCGAATCCATTAAAAATCTTGCCTTGCTTGGTCACGCAGGTTCAGGTAAAACCACCGTTGCAGACGCTATGCTGTTTGCAGCAAAAAAAACCGACCGCATTGGCAAAACTGCTGATGGAACAACTACAATGGATTATGACCCTGAGGAGAAAAAGCGTGGCACCTCTGTTCTTACCTCGGTTTATCCGTTAGAGTGGAATGATAAAAAAATCAACCTGTTAGATGCTCCCGGTCTTTTTGATTTTGCATCGGGTGTGCGCGAGGCCTTGACCGCCGCAGAATCGGCTTTAATTGTGCTTTCGGGTAAATCAGGTCTTACTGTTGGCGCCGAGCAATGCTTTGAACTTGCAAGAGAGCAAGGCAAAGCCACCGCTTTCTTTGTATCAAAGCTTGATTCATCACACGCGCATTTTTATCGCATTGTTTCTATTTTGGCGGGTAGATATGGCGCAGTTGTTTGCCCTGTTTTTGTTCCCGTTGTTGAGGGCGACCACGTTGTATCATACGTTAACCTTGTAAACGGCAAGGGCTACACCTTTAACGGCATCACCGCAACAGAGGTTGCCGCAGGTGAGGATGAAAATATTGAGGCTATGCGCTCTATGATGCTTGAGGCGGTTGCCTCTGCCGATGAGGAGCTTATGGAAAAATACTTCTCGGGCGAAACCTTTACCGAAGCCGAAATTCTTGCGGGTCTTAAAAAAGGTATGCTAAGTGGAGATATTTGCCCCGTATTTAGCGGTATTGGTCAGCTTGGCGATGGTATTACCCCAATGCTTGATATTTTAAGCGAGATTTTGCCCTCTCCCAGTGATGTTTCGGCAAAAATCAAAAAGGGTGATGATGAGGCTACTCTTAATTGCACCGCAAACGGCGATGCAGTTGCAGTTGTGTTTAAAACAATTGCCGACCCATTTGTTGGCAAATTATCCTACTTTAAGGTTCTAAAGGGCGAACTTAAGCCCGATATGAAGGTTAAGGTTTCTCGCACCGGTGAGGAAGAAAAACTAACAAAGCTATCCTACATACTTGCAGGTAAACAAGAGGATACGGGTGTTATCACCGCGGGTGACATCGGTTGTGCATCTAAGCTTGGTAATGTTATTACAGGTGATACCCTTTGCACAGGCGAGGTCGTAAACGCTGTAACAGTTCCCTTCCCCGCACCAAATCTTTCTATGGCGATTTACCCCAAGAAAAAGGGCGAGGAGGAAAAAATCGCCGCAGGTCTTATCCGTCTTGCAGAGGAGGACCCGACCGTTACATACCGCATCGACCCCGAAACAAAAGAATCTATTTTATCGGGTCTTGGTGAGCAACATTTAGACGTTATAATTTCTAAGCTTAAAACCAAATTCGGCGTTGAGGTTGACCTTAAAACCCCCGCAGTTGCCTATCGTGAAACAATACGCAAATCGGTTAAGGTTCAGGGTAGACATAAAAAGCAATCGGGCGGTCACGGTCAGTTTGGTGATGTGTGGATTGAATTCTCACCTTGTGATGAAGATGGTCTTGTTTTTGAGGAAAAGATTTTTGGCGGCGCTGTTCCCAAAAACTTCTTCCCCGCCGTTGAAAAGGGTCTTCAAGAGTCTATGAAAAAGGGCGTTTTGGCAGGTTACCCAATGGTTGGCGTTAAAGCTGTTTTGGTTGATGGCTCTTACCACCCTGTTGACTCATCAGAAATGGCATTCAAAACCGCCGCCTCTATCGCATTCAGAGAAGGTATCTCTGGGGCTAGTCCAACAATTTTAGAGCCTATCGGCACCTTAACCGCTATTGTTCCCGATGATAATCTCGGTGATGTTATTGGTGATATCAACAAGCGTCGCGGTAGGGTTATTGGTATGACACCTTTGGCAAACCACAAGCAAGAGGTTATGGCAGAGGTTCCAATGGCAGAAATGAGCGATTTTTCAACCGCTATGCGTTCAATCACACAGGGCAGAGCAACCTTTGGCTTGGAGTTTGCAAGGTATGAGGATGCTCCCCAACCCGTTCAAGCAAAAATAATCCAAAAAGCAGAGGAAAATAAATAATAATTAGGCGGTGCTTAAACCAACTGTTTAAGCACCGCTTTTCATCTATTTATTTGGCTTTTTGAACAATAAAAATCAAAACAATTTGAGCAATTGTTATCCATACTATTGCAACAGATCATATAATCACATTCATCACAACAACATTCTATTAAATTGCCTTTTTCATCAACATGTTCACCATTACCAAGACAGTCCTCCCCAAAATTCCCTGGAGTTAATATCGTTCCGTTAATATCTATAATCATATTATCACCCATGTATATTTCAGATAGAATTTATCTAAAAGTCAATAGATAAAACTTATCTAACATATAATATTTTTGGTGATATAATGGATACAAGAATTAAAGACTTGCGAGAAGACCATGATTTTTCTCAACAACAAGTTGCAAACAAGTTAGGAATAACTCAGCGAAAATACAGCTATATTGAAACGGGAACACAGCAACTAACGGCAGAAATTCTAGTTGGTCTTTCAAAAATCTATAATGTTTCTACCGATTATATTTTAAAATTAACCGATAAATAATAAAGCACTGCATTTGGCAGTGTTTTATTTTTTCTCTTTACTTCTTTGTTGAATTTTTAAAAGAAAAAGCGTATAATTTATTATGTTGATTTTTTATAGCAGGTGATTTTTTGAAAGAAACCAATCAAAAATTTAATATCTTTGCTTTTTTAGTTTTTCCTGTTTCTATTATTTATATGGAACTTATTTTAAAGCTTTGCACAACTCATACCTTTTTTAATATGGGTCTTATTTTTATGCCTCTTTTTTCTTTGTCTACGGGCACTATTTTAAGCGTTATTTGTAGTTCTTTTAACGAAAAAGCAAACAAAATTATAGTTCGTTGTCTGCTTTTTGGCATAGCACTTTTGTTTTCTACCCAAATTGTTTACCATTGGTGCTTTGATAAATATTTAATTCTCTACTCAATAGGTGCGGGCGGTGCAGGTCAGGTTATTGAGGAGGGTATTTGGCAAACTACCCTCAAAACAATTAAGGCATGTGCTCTGCCGATTATTTTAACCTTTGCCCCCGCCATTCTTAGCCTGTTTTTTGTTGGCAAAAAGCCCTTTGTTTTTGCAAAGCATTCGTGGGTTTCACGGATTATAACCGCTATCTCTTCCCTCGCTTTCCACCTTTTAGTTGTGTTGCTTATTCTTGCTATTCCAACCTCTAACGAGGCATTTACACAAGCCTTTGACCCAAATCTTACGGTATCATATTTTGGTTTGCTAAAAACCGAGGGTATGGATTTAAAATATAATGTGCTTGGTTTAGGGGAAAACTCTGACGATATTGAAACCGAGCAAACCCCCGAGGCAGATATTCCAACCTCGGCACCCGTAATAAACAAAAATCAGGTTATGAACATTGATTTTTCTGCCTTGGCAGAAAATGAAACCGATGAGGACATAAAAAATCTGCACCAATATTTTGCCGAACGCAAACCTACCGAGAAAAACGAATATACAGGCAAATACAAGGACTATAATCTTATTTATATTACGGCAGAGGGCTTTTCTCCCTACGCCATTGATAAGGATTTAACCCCTACCCTTTATAAAATGTATAACGGTGGCTATAGGTTTAACAATTTTTATACTCCCATATGGGGCGTCAGCACCTCCGATGGCGAATATGTAAACTGCACAGGTCTTATTCCAAAGGCGGGTGTATGGAGTTTTTACCGCTCGGGGCTTAATAAAAATCTTTTGCCCTTTAGCATGGGCAATCAGTTTTTGAAAAATGGTTTAGAAAAGGTTTATGCATATCACAACCATTCATACAGTTATTATCATAGAGATATTTCACACCCTAATATGGGGTATGATTATAAAGGCTACGGCAACGGGCTTGAAGATAAAATAACAAAAGCATGGCCCGAATCCGACCTTGAAATGATTGAGGCAACCGCCGACGAATATATAACTTCAGATAAACCTTTTCACGCATATTATATGACGGTCAGCGGTCATTTGGAGTATACTTTTAGCGGTAATGCAATGGCAAAAAAGAACAAAAAGGCGGTAGAGCATCTAACCTCATCTGAAAAAATTAAAGCATATCTTGCCTGTCATATCGAGCTTGATAAGGCTATGGAGCTTTTGCTTAAAAAGCTTGAAGATGCGGGTGTGGCGGATAAAACTCTTATTGTTATTGCGCCCGACCACTACCCTTATGGATTAGAGGATAAGGAAAATAAAGATAATAAATATCACTATTTTGATGAACTTTTGGGCAGAAGCATCGAAACCAATTTTGAACTTTATAAAAGTGCACTTATTATGTATTCCCCCTCTATGACACAAGGGGTTGACGTGGATAAATATTGCAGCAGTCTTGATATTGTTCCAACCCTCAACAATCTTTTTGGAATGGAATATGATTCCAGACTTTTAATGGGCAAAGATATTTTTTCTTCAACCGAGCAGTTTGTTGTTTTTGCCAACCGAAGTTTTATAACCGATAAGGGTATGTATAATTCGGTTACCAAGGAGTTTATCTGTTTTGAGGGTGAGGATTTGGAAAACGAGGCAGAATATATAGCTGAATATAAAAAACAGGTTAATAATATGTTTTTGGCTTCGGCAGAGATTTTAGATAAAAATTATTATGGTATAGTTTTTAAAAAATAATATACTAAAATAAATATATTTTTTTGGTAATATTGGTATGTATTTGTAGGTTTTTAAAGGGGTTTGTCGGTTGACAAACCCCGATTTTAGTATTATAATATATTAAATATATTTTCAAAAAATAGGAGAGAGAAAATATGGCTTTTTATTATCCTGAAGCATCACACACTTTTAACGAATACCTTTTGGTACCAGGTTATTCCTCTGCCGAATGTATTCCAGCAAACGTATCACTAAAAACACCTCTTGTAAAATACAAAAAAGGCAAGGAAGAATGTCCACTTACTATGAACATTCCTATGACTAGTGCAATTATGCAATCTGTATCGGGCGACCGACTTGCAGTAGCTTTGGCAAAAGAGGGTGGCGTTTCCTTTATATTTGGCTCACAGTCTATCGAGGATGAGGCAGATATGGTTCGCCGTGCTAAAAACTTTAAGGCGGGTTTTGTTATTAGCGATTCTAACATTCGCCCCGATGCAACCTTGGCAGACATTCTTGCCCTTAAAGAAAAAACCGGTCACTCCACAGTTGCAGTTACTGACGACGGCACTGCAACCGGTAAACTTTTAGGTATTGTTACCGGTCGCGATTATCGCATTAGCCGTATGGAGAAAGACACATTGGTTTACACCTTTATGACTCCTTTTGAAAAACTCATATGGGCACCTGACGGAACAACTCTTAAAGAGGCAAACAATATAATTTGGGATAACAAGCTCAACTCTCTCCCCATTGTTGATAAAAACCAAAAACTTTGCCATATGGTTTTCCGCAAGGACTATGATTCTCATAAAGAAAATCCTAACGAACTTTTAGATAAAAATAAACGCTATGTTGTTGGCGCAGGTATTAATACTCGTGACTATGCCGAGCGTGTTCCCGCACTTGTTGATGCAGGTGTTGACGTGCTTTGTATCGACTCCTCTGAGGGTTATAGCGAGTGGCAAAAACTCACTATTGAATTCATCCGCGAGAAATATGGCGACAGCGTTAAGGTTGGCGCAGGTAATGTTGTTGACCGCGATGGTTTCCGTTTTCTTGCCGAGTGCGGTGCCGACTTTGTTAAGGTTGGTATCGGTGGCGGTTCTATCTGCATCACCCGTGAAACAAAGGGTATCGGTCGTGGTCAGGCAACCGCTTTAATCGATGTTTGCAAGGCTAGAGACGAATATTTTGAAGAAACAGGTATTTATGTTCCTGTTTGCTCTGATGGTGGTATTGTTTATGACCATCACCTTACCTTAGCACTTGCAATGGGCTCTGACTTTGTTATGCTTGGCAGATATTTTGCCCGTTTTGACGAAAGCCCAACCAACAAGGTTAGCATTAGCGGTACTTATTATAAAGAGTATTGGGGCGAAGGTTCTAACCGTGCTAGAAACTGGCAGCGTTACGACCTTGGCGGTGATAAAAAATTATCCTTTGAGGAGGGCGTTGACTCCTATGTTCCATACGCGGGTAAACTTAAGGATAATGTTGCTATTACTCTTAGCAAGGTTCGCTCAACAATGTGCAACTGCGGTGCATTAACTATCGAGGAATTGCAGAAAAAAGCAAAGCTTACACTTGTTTCTGCAACAAGTATTGTTGAGGGCGGCGCCCACGACGTTATCCAAAAGGATACAAATGTTAATGTGATTAAGTAAAAAATTATAGCGGAGTTGTTAATTCAACTCCGCTATTTTTATAGGCTTTTTAATTCAAAATTAATATATCTCCTCTATTTGAGATATATTGATATATTTTGTGTTGTTTTTCTTTGCATACCTCAGTGTCTCATATGCACCACCATAAGACTTTTTCACCCAAAACACCGCCAAATAAGAACGATTCAGCATTTCTTTGTTTCTAAGTTTAAATGCAGCTTTTGGGTGAACTCTTTTTTGTGATTCAAAAACCTCTATTTCATTGTAATAATTTTCGTATTCTCTTTGGTTTTTTAAATATTCTGATTTTGGATATGGTAACACCCATACTAAAGAACTGTTTGCGTTAAACAGTTCTTTTTTTATTCTGCGAATACAAGAAGCGACTATAATATCAAAATCTCCATCTCTACCAACTAGAAATTCAACATAATCCTTTTTTCTTATGCACTCTCTTACTAAATTTTCGATTTTTTCCTCCGCTAGCATTGGATTATCTATAATTCTATGACCAAAAAAACTAACAGTAAAAACATTTAACATAAAATCACCTTTAGCCAATTGTACCATATATGGTCTAAAAGTCCATATATGGTCGACTTGAAATTCATAAAAAAGTTAAACTATTACTAGAGGTGATATTATGAATACTCGAAAAGCTGTTTCAGAAAGAATTTTACAACTCTGCGAGGAACAAAAAATTTCTGTTAACGGATTATCTAGAATCTCTGCTGTGCCGCCCTCTACTTTAAAAAATATTATAAATGGCGGAAGTCAAAATGCAGGGGTTGTTACAATCAAAAAACTTTGTGATGGATTGGAAATCTCTTTGTTTGAATTTTTTAACACAGATATATTTAAATCATTAGAGCAAGAAATTAAATAAAATTAGTTTAGGAGGTAACGCATCAGCGTTACCGCCTTTTTTTATACTTCTTCTAATGCTACCTTTAAAATTGCTTTTATTGCAGGGTAGATTCTATCAAACTGCGATATAGGCAGAGGATTTCTGCCAAGCCCGGCCTCAACCGTATACCCCGGTCTCTGATAGGTCATTATAAACCAATCTTTATAACCTGCAAAACTAGCAAAAAGGCTTGGTTCGGCAAGTTTATATCCGCTTGCCGCTGCCATTTTTTCGCCTATTTCTCCCCCATTTTGCACATTATAATCGGCAAATCGCCAATAAATTTCCTCCCCTTGAGTGTGTAGCGATACAGTAAGGTCAAAATCCTCCCTAAGACTTAAATTATAAACGGCCTTGCTCTCACTTGCATCAAGGGGCGAAAAACCAACAAAATCTCTTGGCGCGGGGCGGGTAAACCCTGCGGCATATTTTTGCTCCCTCGCCTCCTCCCACATGGCAGGATAATTAAGGTTTAGGTCTATGCCAACTATATTTGCTTTCCACCCCGACGGAAATGGTATTTCGGGGTAGTTGTTTGCAATAGTCAGCGCATCATAATATGCCTCGCTCTCCTTCGAAAGCGCCCCCGTAACCAAATCAACACCGTCGGGGTCGACCATCGGCATTATATAAAAGGTTGTTTTGTTAAAAAGCTCCTCAAAACTTTCATTGTTGCCTGAGTCACCTGTTACAACGCCCTTTGCATACTCCTCGACAAATTTTAAAAGCAAAGGTGTTGTTATCCACTCGTTTGCGTGATGGGTTGCGTTGGCAAAAACCTTTTTGTCTCCCTTGCCCATTTTTAAAAGTATAAGCGGTTTGCCCATAACGCTTCTACCAACGATAGATACATCTATAAATGGGTATCTCACCGCCAACCCCTCAGATATAAATTCGGTTAAAAGCGCATTGTAGCTTATGTTGGTTGGAACAAGAGAAAAATTGAGTGGCACTATAATTCTCATACCAATCCGCAAATTATCTGCCGAAAGGTTTGGGTTTGCGTTTTCTATAAGCGGAACGGTAGTGTTATGCATTGATGCTATGCTATAAAGTGTGTCCCCCTGTTTTATGGTGTGCAGAGTATATCCCACCAAATATGTACGCAGTTTTTCAAGCGTTCTTATGCCTACAATTCCGTCGGGTACAAGATTACTAGCGCTTTGAAACTCCCGAACCGCCTGTTTTGTCTGCCCACCAAACAGTCCATCTGCCCTGCCGTTTAAATATCCCGCTCGAATAAGCGCAATCTGAACCATTTCTACCAAGCTTCCGCTATCGCCCTCTTTAATAAGTATCATAAATAATTTCCTCCTTTTTTTCATTATATGTTGCACCTTTATCTGCATATGATGAAAAAGGGAGATGATATTTTGTGTTTTTAGCCGTTAAACTAATTAAGAAAAAACAACTATTTTTAAATAAAAAAATCTATCTAAGGCAGTTTAACGATTTTTATTTTACCGAAATTGTTTTTTCATACCCCAAAAACAAGCGACAAAAAAGAAAAATGTATAAATTTTTATCTCTCTTAAACGGTCCCTTTATATACGACACTGTTTTTACTGATAATTTTAGTAAAATAAATGAGTATTCAAACGAGGACTTTTTAAACCGAGTTGTGATTTCGGCTTTTTTATGCTTTTGCAAAATAATAAAGCCAGAAAGCTGCACGGTTTTTCCTTTTGAAAGATTAAGCGAGGCGTTTTATTTTACACTTAGTAAATATACAAAAAAAATAGTGATTTTAAATAAAGAGCCCGACTTTGATTTATGCAACAAAATTTTAGAATATAGCGGCACCCCTGTTTTATTCTCTTTAAATCATAGCAACTCCTCTGTTTTGCTAAACCTTTCTAATATTGATATAATAGGTTATTTTGATAAAACCTTTGATAAAAAGCTTTTTGATAAGTATAAAAATCTTTTCTCCTTTACGCAAAAATCCTTAAACACTTATCCTGCCTTATCCTTTTATTCGGCTATATATGAAAATTTTAATCGCCCCGAGCTTATAGACTTTTGTGCCGAAAGGATTATAAAAAACACCCACGCTTTAAAATAAAAGCGTGGGTCAGACCGCTGACAAAGGTAAGTCAGCG
>JAZNIK010000051.1:0-15381 GCA_045577495.1 Acutalibacteraceae bacterium | reverse complement strand
CTATAACTCGTTCTGCGCCAATGACAATAGTAACCAAGGAATATTCGGGCATACGGGTTAGTAATAAGGCGGTTCGCTTTGTTGATGGCAAAACGGGTGTGTATATTGTTCAAGGCTCTATTGTAAAATTCCGTCCCATAGAGGTTTTATATACAAATGATACATATACACTGTGTAAAATGAGCGATAGTATGGGCAGTGATATGATTCGCCTTTATGACGAGGTTATAGAAAAGGGGAAAAATCTGTATGACGGAAAATATATTGGTTAGTTCTATCGATGAAAGAAAAAAGATTTTTGATGAAAATTTTGCGAATATAAAATCGCGTATTGAGGCTGCGGTAATTAAAAGTGGCAGAACCTCAAAGGATATTTTACTGCTTGCGGCAACAAAAACCATTGATACTGAGGTTATCAATTATGCTATTTCAAATGGTATAACCGCTATCGGTGAAAATAGAGTGCAGGAGTTTTTGTCAAAAGAAAATAATCTTAACACCTCGGTCCAAAGGCATTTTATCGGGCATTTACAGTCCAACAAAGCAAAGGATATTGTTGGTAAGGTTTGTCTTATTCATTCGGTTCATTCGGTAAAACTTGCATCTATTTTAAGTGAGTTGAGCATAAAGAGAGGAATCGTTACCGAAATTTTGCTTGAAGTTAATGTTGGAAATGAGGAAAGCAAAAGCGGTTTTACACCGAACGAGATTTTAAATGCCGCCACAGAAATTTCAAAATTAAAGGGTGTTTATGTGCGCGGACTTATGGCAATCCCTCCAATTTGCGAAAACTCTGAAGAAAATCGTAAATATTTTAAAGAAATGTATAATCTATTCCTTGAAATTAGAACAAAAAAATTATATAATAGTAGTATGGATATATTGTCGATGGGTATGTCTGATGATTTTGATGTAGCTATCGAAGAGGGCGCCAATCTTGTAAGGGTTGGCACCGCGTTGTTTGGCAAACGGAATTATAATATATAGGAGGAAAAATTATGGGTATGTCTGATTTTTTCAAAAAGTTAGTTAGTCTTCCACCCGAGGAGGATTATGAAGACGAATACTATGAGGATGAAACTCCATCCTTTTTTGATGAGGAAGAAGACGAAGATGTAGATATTTCTTCAAATTCTGCCACACCACCAAAAAAGATTTTTGATTTTGGTTCACTTCGTTCTGAAAAAAAGGCAGATGCAAAAACCGTTTCGTTTAATGCATCACAGATACAGGTTGTTTTGGTTAAGCCCACAAGGTTTGAGGATGCTCCTTCAATAGCAGACCATTTAAACGCTCGTAAAACAGTTGTTTTAAACCTTGAAGCAGCAAATCGCGAAACTTCAAGACGCCTTATTGACTTTTTAAGCGGTACGGCATATGCAACCCGCGGTAGCATTAAAAAGGTTGCTAATAGCACCTATATAATTACACCTGCAAATGTTGATGTTTTAGGCGAACTTATTGCAGATGATTTTGATACCGATGGTATGTTTTTAGGTTAATTTAGGTGGAGCAAGAATTAAAACTTCTTATTGCAAAGGCAAAGGATACTATAAGACTTTGCGAGGTTAGAAATGCACCAAAATTTATGGGCTTTTTATCCGTGTCAGAGGCGAGTGAAATCGCAAAAAACATAAAAAGTGCCAATGCTTGTTTTTATGGTGGGTATGAAGATGCCGAGCGTCGTATGTTTGGCGCTCTGCCCGAATATTTGCACAACTCAACCGATGCCTTTCCAATAGATCCACTTAAAATATCCTATCGTGTGGTGGATAATCTGGCCCATCGAGATATTTTGGGTTCCCTTATGTCAACTGGTATCACTAGGGATAAAATCGGTGATATAAGATTTGGCACGGGCTTTACAATAGTCTTTGTTTCGGCTGATATATCTGATTATTTAATAGAGCAAATTTCAAAAATCGGTAGAGTAGGGGTGGAAATCACCAAAATACCGATTGATGATGTTCAAAACGCATTTCCACCACCGCAGTTTGAGGATATATGCTTTACAGTGTCTTCTCCAAGGCTGGATGCTATCATTAGCAATTTAATTGGAGTATCCCGAACAAAAGCAGAGCAAATGATCATCGATGGTGTAGTTTTTGTTAATTCTTTTACCGTTGATAAGGCTATTAAAAAGGTGCAAAGCGGAGATAAAATAACCGTTCGCGGATATGGTAAGTTCATCATCACCGAAACGGGTAGTTTTTCTAAAAAAGGTCGCGAAATTATTCGCACAAAAAAATATATATAAATTTCGGAGGTTTTTAAAAATGCATTCAGGCGATTATATCAGAAGCGTAAAATTTGACCGTTCTATGAGTGGCTACAAGGTATCAGATGTTGATATGTTCTTAGACGAGGTTGCAGAAGACGTTGATAAGCTTGTTGCCCAAAACAAAGCACTTTCCGAGCGTTTAACCAAACTTATGCAGGATGGGCAGGGTGCCGCTCAATCAGATACTGCATCTGCAGAGCAAGTAAAACCTACAGGCGCAGTTGTGGATAATTCTGATAGTGTTGAAAATGTTCATAGCATTTTGGTTACTGCACAACGTTTTTCCGACCAAATCATTAACGAGGCTAATGAAAAGGCGGCTGCAATTTTAGATGAGGCTAATACAAAGGCCAGAGAGATTGATGAAAAGGTTGCAACAGTTTTAAATGCTTTTGAAAAGGATATTGCCGAAAGAAAAGCAACTGCAGATACCGAGATTTCAAAAATGTTAAGCGATGCCGCTATTAAGTCGGAGGGTATTATTACTGCCGCCCATGATAGTGTTGCACGTCAACAACTTCTTTTTGATAAACTAAAGGTAGAGGTATCTGAGTATAAAAAGAACCTATTTGATAATCATAAGCAACAGTTGGAGATTTTGCAAAAATTCCCTGATACTGTGCCTTATGACCCCGAGCACGCCGCAAAAGCAGTTTCCTTTGTTATTGATAGTGAGCCTGATTTTAAGGCATTTTTACCAAACATTAGCACTTCTGCCCCAAGCGTAGATGTTAGGGAGGAAGAAGCACCGATTGTTGTAGAGGAAGAGCCCACACCTGAACTTACAGTAGAGGAAGAAACCGAAACAGCAAACGCATAATCAAACGTGAACACAAATTAGTTTACATATTTTATTCTGGAAGGAATTTTTTAAATGGAACAGCAGGATTATAACAATACACTTAATTTGCCAAAAACCGAGTTTCCTATGAGGGCAGGCTTACCTCAACGCGAGCCTGAGGCTTTAGCAGAGTGGCAAGAAAAACATCTTTATGAAAAACTTATGGAGCATAACGAGGGCAAACCCCTTTACATTTTGCATGATGGCCCTCCATACGCTAATGGTGTTATTCATTTAGGTACAGCTCTGAACAAGAGCCTTAAAGATTTTATACTTCGCTATAAAAATATGACAGGCTTCAAGGCACCATATGTGCCGGGTTATGATACACATGGTTTGCCAACCGAACTAAAGGCTAGAAAAAAAGCGGGTATGGAGTCTAACGACAAAATCTCGGCAAGTGAGCTTAGAAAAATTTGTAAAGATTTTGCTTTGGGCTTTGTTGATAGCCAGCGAGTTCAGTTTGAGCGACTTGGCGTTTTGGGTGAGTGGGATAAACCATATCTAACCCTTAGCAACAACTATGTTGCAAAGCAAATTGAAGTTTTTGGCGAGATGGCAAATAAAGGCTATATCTATAAGGGATTAAAGCCTGTATATTGGTGCCCTGAATGTCAAACCGCATTGGCAGAGGCAGAAATTGAGTATGCAGAAGATCCATGCCATTCTATTTATGTTAAATTCAATGTTGAGGAAGATTTTGGCAAGCTTACCGCTTTGGGTGCAGACCTTTCAAAAACCTATTTCGTAATTTGGACAACTACTACATGGACCTTGCCGGGTAACGTTGCTATTTGCGTTGGCCCTGAGTATGAATATAGTGTAGTAAAGGCAAATGATGAGTTTTATGTAATGGCAACCGACCTTATTGCCGCAAGTATGAAAGCAGCATCTATCGAGGAGTATGAGGTAGTTGGCACTATTCGTGGCTCTGAATTAGAGCTTATGAAGGCAAAGCATCCTTTCTTTGACCGCACTTCTTTGGTTATTGTTGGTGACCACGTAACACTTGAAAGTGGTACTGGTTGTGTTCATACCGCTCCCGGTCATGGTGTTGAAGACTTTGAGGTTTGCCGCAATTATCCCGAAATTCCTATGCCTGTGCCTGTTGACCATAAAGGTATTATGACAGAAGAAGCAGGCGAGTTTAAAGGCCTTACCACAGATAAAGCAAATAGAGCTATTGCTCAAAAATTAGAGGATAATAATGCACTTTTTGCTTTAGAAAAGATCATTCACCAATATCCACACTGTTGGCGTTGTAAATCGCCAATTCTTTTCCGCGCTACTGAGCAGTGGTTCTGTTCAATTTCTGATTTTGCAGATAAGGCTGTTGAGGCAATTAAAAATGTTGAGTGGATTCCCGGTTGGGGTGAGGACCGCATTGCAGGTATGGTTAAAGACCGCAGTGACTGGTGTATTTCCCGTCAGCGTACATGGGGTGTTCCTATTCCGATTTTCTACTGTAAGGATTGCGGTAAGGAAGTTATCAATCCCGAAACAATCAAGAAAATCGCTGCTATCTTCCGCGAAAAAGGTGCAGATGCTTGGTATGAACTTGAAGCCGCAGAACTTATGCCAGAGGGTATTAAGTGCTCTGAATGTGGTTCTACCGAGTTCAAGAAAGAAACCGATATTATGGACGTTTGGTTTGATTCGGGTTCTTCGCACGCTGCAGTTTTAGATGAGAGAGATTATTTGGGTTACCCTGCTGATTTATATTTAGAGGGTGCCGACCAATATCGTGGTTGGTTCCAATCATCGCTTTTAACCTCGGTTGCAACTAAGGGCGTAGCACCTTATAAAACCGTTGTTACTCACGGTTGGGTTGTTGATGGCGAGGGTAAAAAGATGTCAAAATCATTAGGAAACACAATTATTCCTGATGATGTTGTTAAGCAGTATGGTGCAGATATTCTTCGTTTGTGGGTAGCATCTTCTGATTATCATGCAGATATTCGCGTTTCTCAAGAGATATTAAAGCAAATGTCAGAGGTTTATAGAAAAATCAGGAACACCGCAAGATTTATCTTAGGCTGTATTCCTGATTTTGACCCCGATAAAGATGCTGTTACAGACGATAAGTTAGAGGAAATCGACCGTTATGCGCTTATGCGTCTTAATGAAGTTGTTAAAGCTTCGTTAAACGGTTATGATAACTTTGAATTCCATATGATTTTCCACGCTATTCATAACTTCTGCGTTATCGATATGTCAAACTTCTATTTGGATGTTATCAAGGATAGACTCTATGTTGAAAAGACAGATAGCGTAACACGTCGTGCGGCACAAACAACAATCTATCGAGTGCTTGATACTATGACACGCTTAATCGCTCCGATTCTTGCATTCACTTCGGAAGAAATTTGGAAATTTATGCCTCATAAGAGTTCTCATAATACCGAGAGCATTTTGTTTAATGATATGCCTAAGTATAATGAGGATATTGACGCAGAGCTTATGGTAAGATGGGATAAAATCCATCAGATTCGTGATGATGTTAAAAAGGCGCTTGAAAATGCACGTAGCGAAAAGGTTATCGGTGCTTCATTAGATGCAGAACTTACAGTTTATGCAGATGGCGAAATGTATGATTTCTTAAGCACAATTCCTGAACTTGCAACAATATTCATCGTTTCAAAGGCAAACCTTGTTAAAGGTGGCGAGGGTGAATATAAAGGTGAGCAACCTATTTCTGTAACTGTTCGCCACGCAGATGGCAACAAGTGTAGCCGATGCTGGATGTATTCCGATTCTGTTGGAACAAACGAGGAGCATCCAAATCTTTGCGCTCGTTGTGCAGAAGTTTTAAAATAATTTAATTAGGGTGGTGGCAAATTTTGCTACCACCCAATATGACTGTTTTGGAGGAAGTTTATGCTTTACGCTTTAGCGATAGTTTCTGCAGTTTTATTTTTAATTCTGGACCAACTTTCAAAATTTTATATTTTAAATAATTTTGCGTTAGGTCAATCAGAGCCATTTATTGATGGTGTTATTGATTTTACGTTCATATATAACAAGGGCGGAGCATGGGGACTTATGAATGGTCATACTTGGCTACTACTTGGAATGACGGTTATAATTATGCTTGTTTGTGTAGCCTTGCTTATAAAAAATGGATTTAGAAATAAACTTTTGTTTTGGTCAATCTGCTTGATTTTATCGGGCGGACTCGGCAATATGATAGATAGAATATTTCGCTCGGGAAAGGTAGTGGATTTTATCCATTTGCATTTTATGCCACAATTTCCTGTATTTAATGTAGCTGATTGCGCGGTATGTATCGGCGCGGGACTTCTTTTGGTTTATTTTGTTTTAGATATTATCAAGGATAGAAATACACATAAACAAAACGAGCTTATGATTAAAGAACTTCAACAAAGGGCATTAAACAATACGGAGAATGATGCTTAATGGAAAATCTCGACTTTTTGTTTGAGGGTAGTTCGGTTCGTATTGATGCATATTTGTCGGAGCAGATGGATATAACCCGTTCGGCAGTTGTTAAATTGCTAGAAGCAAATAATATTACTGTTAATGATAATGTTGTTTCAAAAAGTTATAAACTTAAATTGGGGGATAGCGTTAAGGTTTTTGTTCCCGACCCTGTAGAGTTATCTGTAGAGGCGGAAAATATACCGCTCGAAATCATTTATGAAGATAATGATATGTTGGTGGTTAATAAGCCAAAGGGCATGGTGGTGCATCCAGCACCGGGTAATTATTCGGGTACCCTTGTAAACGCTTTGATGCATCATTGTAAGGATAGCTTGTCGGGTATTAACGGTGTTATGCGACCCGGCATTGTACATAGAATCGATAAAGATACTAGTGGACTTTTAATGGTTGCAAAAAATGATTTTGCACATGTTTCACTAGCCGAGCAGATAAAGGAACATTCCTTTAACCGCGAATATTATTGCGTTGTTGTTGGTAGTATGAAAAACAAAGAGGGAACCCTTGAACTTCCAATAGGTAGGCACCCAATAAAGCGCAAACAAATGGCGGTTACTAGTAAAAACAGTAAACCTGCAAAAACCGAATATAAGGTTTTGGCAGAGGCAGATGGACTGTCACTTCTTAAAGTTAAACTTTATACAGGTAGAACCCATCAAATACGAGTTCATATGTCATACCTCGGTCACGCCGTTGCGGGTGATACAGTTTACGGTAGGGCAGGGGCTGTTTATAAAAACTTAAATGGGCAGTGTCTTCACGCAAAAAAAATCGGATTTAGTCACCCAAGAACGAATCAGTATTTAGAGTTTGAAAGCGATTTGCCTGAATATTTTAAAGCCTTTTTAAAGGAGCATAATTTTAATGGGGATTTTTGACGGATGCTTGATTGTGTCTGATATAGATGGTACTTTGCTTTGTGATGGCAAAATTCCTAAGAAAAATTTAGATGCTATTGAATGGTTTAAATCTGAGGGTGGAATTTTTTCACTTGCTACGGGTAGAACGGTTATGGCGGCAAAGTATGCTTACGATTTATCAGGCTCAAACGCACCCCTTATGGCGATACACGGTGGCATTGTTTATGATTATGATAAGGGAAAAATGCTTTATCATTGCACATTAGATGATGCTGTTAAAGATATCCTTTTTGATATATTGAATAGTTTTAAAAACATCGGTGCCGAGCTTTTTTCGGGACTTAATATATATGAGCTTCGCAGTAATGAGGGAACCCGTTGGCATAGAGATTATGAGGATTTAATTTTTTCTCCCATTCCTGATGATTTAAATTCTGTACCTTGGTCTAAGATACTTTTTGCTATTGATACCGAGCAAGAGGTTGAAGAGTTAAAATCCTATTGCGAGGGACTTGATGTTGATGTTTGTAGATTCATCAATACTATGAATAAGGAGAATGCCAGATATTATGAAATATTACCCGCTGAGGTAAATAAGGGTACCGCCCTTAAGGAAATGAAAAAACTTTTAAAGGTTAAAAGAACCTACGGTATAGGTGATTTTTATAATGATATTGAGCTTGTTAGGGATGCCGATGTTGGTGCGACTGTTGCTGATGCACCTGATGAACTCAAACAACTTGCCGATTATGTAACTTGCCCTTGTGAAGAGGGTGCAGTTGCTGATTTTATAAACAAAATTGCATTAGAAATGAAAGGAAGTATAGTATGGAGAAAGTAAAACAAAAACAACTTTGCATTACCGCTTGCAAGGTAAGACAGGGAATTATTGAAGGTGTGCATAAAGCAAAATCGGGTCATCCCGGCGGTTCTCTTTCTATTGCAGATGTAATGACCTATCTATATTTTGAAAAGATGAATATAGACCCTAAAAATCCTGATATGGCAAACCGCGACCGCTTTGTTTTATCAAAGGGTCATGCCGCACCTGCTTTGTATTCAACATTAGCTAATAGAGGATTTTTTGATACTGAACTTCTAAAAACTTTAAGACATACCGATAGCATTTTGCAGGGTCACCCCGATAAAAAGCATATTCCTGGTGTTGATATGTCCTCGGGTTCACTCGGTCAGGGAATATCGGTTGCAACAGGTATGGCGCTTTCTGCTAAGCATTTTGGCGATACATACAGAGTTTATACAATCGTTGGCGATGGCGAGAGTGAAGAGGGTCAGGTTTGGGAGGCAGCTATGTTTGCTGCCGCTAAAAAGCTAAATAATCTTACCGCTTTTATTGATGTTAACGGACTTCAGATTGATGGTACGGTTGAAGAGGTTAATAATCCGCTACCTCTTGATAAAAAGTTTGCCGCTTTTGGTTGGAATGTAGTTGTTATTGATGGTCATAATTTCAAAGCTATTGAAAAGGCTGTTGCTATCGCTGAGAAAACAACCGACCGTCCTACCGCTATTATTATGAAAACCGTTAAGGGTAAGGGCGTCTCATTTATGGAAAACCAAGTTTCTTGGCATGGTTCTGCTCCTAATGATGAACAGTATGAAAATGCAATGAATGAACTTAATAAAGTTCTTGCAAAGTTAGAGGCATAAGGGGGACGTAACAATGGCTGATGTAAAAAAGATTGCTACCAGAGATAGTTATGGCAACGCTCTTGTTGAGCTTGGAAAAAAATATGATGATTTTGTTGTTTTAGATGCAGACCTTGCAGCTGCAACCAAAACAGGTATGTTTAAAAAAGCATTTCCCGAGCGTTTTTACGACTGCGGAATTGCAGAGCAGAATATGATTAGTATTGCGGCAGGCGTTGCGGCAACTGGTAAAAAGGTTTTTGCTAGTTCTTTTGCTATGTTTGCGGCAGGTCGCGCTTTTGAGCAGGTTCGTAATTCGGTTGCTTATCCAAAGCTCCCTGTTATTATCGGTGCTACACACGCAGGTATTTCGGTTGGTGAAGATGGTGCAACCCACCAATGCTGTGAAGATATTGCTCTTATGCGTACCATACCTGGTATGACTGTTATTAACCCTGCAGATGATACTGAGGCAAAACTCGCAGTTGAGGCGGCGTATAACCACGACGGTCCAGTTTATATCAGATTTGGTAGATTGGCGGCTCCTGTTATTTTTGGTGATGATTATAAGTTTGAAATCGGCAAGGGTGTAACCCTTAAAGACGGTAAGGATATTACCATTATTGCAACAGGTCTTATGGTTGGCGAGGCTTTAGAGGCATATGAAACCTTAAAAGAAAAGGGCATAGATGCAAGAATTATCAATATTCCTACCATTAAGCCTATCGATCGCGAAATCATTATTAAGGCTGCTAAGGAAACGGGTAGAATCGTTACTGTTGAGGAACATTCAGTCATCGGCGGTTTAGGTTCTGCGGTTTGCGATGTTGTTTGTGATGAGTGTCCTGTTCCTGTTACCAAAATCGGCGTAAACGATGAGTTTGGTTGTTCAGGTCCTGCCACCGAACTTCTTAAAAAGTTTGGACTTTCTGCAGAAAATATTGTTAACACAGTATTAGGTAAATAATAATTTTAAAAGGCTCTATGTCAAGCTTTGACATAGAGCCTTAATTAGTAGGTTTGTTATATAAGATTATTCTTTAAAGAACAAAATTACCCAGTTTTTGTTGTTATAACCAAGTATAATATTTGTAAAATCACCTAATATATTTTTCTTGTCTTCGGTTGATGATAAAAGTTGGTTTATAACATCTTCGGGCGTTGTAAAATCTTTTGCAATACATTCTGCAGAGGATTGGTAGGCAATATTATATTCTCCGAATATTGTGTAGAATTTTGAGCCATTTGGTCTTGTGTGAGCAAAAGAGGATAAAAGCTCAGTCGCACGTTTGTCTGCCGCCGCTTGACCAAGAGAATTATATTCAAGCGGAGCAAGATTTGATTTTTTCCTTTCGCTATTTATTAAGGTTAAAATAGCAGTTCTTATATCTGCTTCGGTTAATTTGTTTATTGTTTCGGTTTCAAATGCCTCACAGTTTTTGCAAATCCGCTTTTTTTCACCATTTGCTTCGGTTGTGGCTTTTAATGTGGTAACCCATTCATTATAACTGTGGTCTTTAATTGGAATAGTTTCATAGTATTGATAACTGCAAATGGAACAAATATGAACATGTCGACCCTCTTCGGTACAAGTTGAATCAAAAACCTTTTCAGTAATGTTATGGTCTGTTATTGTACCCTCTGTAATGCCGCAAAGATTGCATTTTTTAGGTGAAAGGCAGGTTGCAGGTGCAAAATCGTGACCAAGCACTTCGGTGCTTTTTTCGTTACATACAGAACAAACCTTTAAGTCGTTGCAGTTTTTAGCAGTCCAAGTGTGTTCACTTTTTTTCCCCTCAGTAACACCGCAAACAGTACAGGTTTTAGCCGAAAGACAGGTTGCTTCTTTCCATTTGTGCCCAACGTTATCACAGGTGGCAAAAATAAAGTTTTTAAAGTTTTTTGGAGTAAAAATTGATAAAGCATCTATAGTATATATACCTTCAAGTTGCTCGTATGTTTTGCAGAAGTAAAAATGTTTGCTCTTATCATCTGATTGCTCAAGTAGAGGGTCGAAAATATATTCTTTGTTTTCGATTTTTACAATACACCAAGTATGATTTGTTTTTTTGGAGTCCTTTTCAACAGTTCCACCCACCAAAAAGGCATCCAAGCCAATTGCTTTAAAAAGAACAACTAATGCGCTACTATAACCCTCAAAACTTGCTTTTTTATTGGTTAAAAGGTTTTTTGCATATTCAACGATATAATAGTCGCTCTCGGAAGCGTATTTTTCTTCACCAAAGAATATTAAAGGCGTTTCAAAAGCGGTGTTATTAACAATGTAATCATAACAAGCCAAGGCTTTTTGTTTAACCGTTGTTTTATTTTTAAGAATATCCTTTAAAAGTGTATCAACAAGTTTATCTAATTGGGCATCATTTGTTTTGGTTGGTGATAAGTTTGCGTTATTAAAAAGAATTGTTAGTTTATCCTCTTTTATATTTGATGTAGGGCTTTGTGGTGTGCCCGTATTAGCAGTTTGATTCTCATCTTTATTGTCGGTAAAAGTATGCGAGGAAGAAACGGTAGGTTCTTTATCGGTTAAATTGTTTGGCGACGAGGCGTTTGAATTAGTGTCATCAATGCTCAAAGAAACATTTCCATCTTGTTTGGAAGAATTATTTGATTGTTGTTTTTTATCTTTGCAACCAATAAATGAAAAAACAATACTAAAAACCAGTAGCAAAGCAATTATCTTTTTCACAAACATCCCTCCTTTATATTTACTTATTATAACGCATTCATTTCTTTTTTTCAACAAATTTAGCAATAAAAGATATCAGTATATTTTAGGATACTTCCCAAATACTAATTTAAATTGTTTGGGAGGTTTTTTTATGTCGCAATTAGTTGGAAATAGAACAATTGAATTTGCAAATTCGCCTGGCATCATCGGTTATGCCGCTGTTGGTAGTAATTACGAAAAAGATGGTCGTTTTGGAGAATTGTTCGATTTTATTTTTGATGACCCTATGGCAAGTAAGGATAGTTGGGAACAAGCAGAAAGTGAGTTTCAAAAAAGAGCGCTGGGTTATGCCTTAAAAAAAGCAAAATTAAGTGAAAAGGATATACAGGTTCTTTTTGCGGGGGACCTGTTAAATCAGTGTGTCGGTAGCACCTTTGGAACAATGCAATATAGTATTCCGTTTTGTGGCGTTTATGGCGCATGTTCAACGATGGCTTTGTCGCTAATAATGGCATCGGTTTTTGCTGATAATGGTATTGGACAAAACTGTGCCGCAGTAACTTCATCTCATTTTTGTTCGGCAGAAAGGCAATATAGATTTCCTTTGGAATATGGTTCTCAACGCGCACCAACAACGCAGTGGACAGCAACTGCATCTGGCGCGGTAATTGTTTCTAATAAAGGTAGTAATGTAAGGGTTAAAAAGGCTACAATTGGCACTGTTGTGGATTTAGGAGTAACCGACCAAAATAATATGGGTGCGGCAATGGCACCTGATGATGTTAAAATAAGACCATACCCAACAAACGAGGGTATGGTCTTTTTCTACACACAAATCTACATAAAGGGAGGTTTATCATATTACATAAGTTTTCAAATTCTTCCTGTTCGCCCCTCTCACAACCTAATGTTCAACCCAAGGCACGCACCCCTCCAAGGCGGAGGTTTGGTAATGTGGTGATATATCTTAATAACAAAAAACATCCTCGAAACCGATATAAACATCGATTCGAGGATAGTTCTCTTTTTGTGTATACCTTTGAATATATTTTTTGAGAATTTAATGTAATTTTTTAATTAATTAAATCTTTTCAATATCTTTTGTTCTATGCTTTATGATTTTTTCGTTACAGTGTTTGCAGATATAAATATCATTGTAAAATTTGCGCTCTCCAGGAATGTATTCTTCTCTAGTACCTGTAATTTTACCATATGCATCTTTTTCTTTTAATTCGACTAAAATTGAGATATCCTCTTTTTTGGCTAATTCGCTTTTTATCTTTTTTAGTGCAAATATTTTTTTGCAGTTTGGGCACTGTAAAAGATATTTTTTTGCTATCTTACGATACAAATTTTGTATGATGAAATATAAAAAGGTTAAAAGTGCAACATTTAATAAAGAAATTTTTAAAGTTTCTAACGTAAATGATTTAATAAGTTCGAAAAATAGTGGGAAAAAGCCATGCTGTTTTACAAGAACGTTAAAACCACCTGCATTATTACATGCTGACGAAGAAAGCACAATAAAGAAAATGACAAAAGATATAATAAATGCACAGAGAAGAATTAAACATATTTGTATAATTTTGCTTTTTAAACTTGGCTTTTTGGTCTGTTCAGTATTCATGTTGTTGTCAATATCTCCCTTTGCTACAAAGAGTATTTTTGCCATTTTAATGCCACGATTTTTAATTTTAGTAATTACATTATTCAAGTATTCGTTTAACTCGTTTTCATTTTGTGGCAAAATTTCTTCTATATTGGTAAATTTCATTTTATCTTGATTTAATAACTGCTTGTGCCTATAAAACAATGGTATGATGTTATATTGCTTATCAACATAATCATTAAGGTAAAAGGTATCTATAAATTCTTTAAACACAGAAAATTCTACATTTTCTTTTAGTAGCTTTAGTGACAAGTCAAAATAATCACCAAGCTTTGTTCCTCGAAATTGATTAAAAGACAAAGTATCATTTTCTTTCAGATGGAACGGCACAAGTGTGAAGTTTCCGATGGAATGGGTTAATCTTGCGTACTCGTTTAGCAATTTGTTTTTTCTTACTGCGCTTAAATCGTTGTTATAAATTTTTATCGCTTTATTGTACGTTGTCTGAAACGAGTTTATTGTGTCGCTTCCAAAACGGTTCCAAACACAACCGAATTTCTCTTGCAATAATCCTGTTAGAGTATATCTTTGCTTGTAGTCCCAGCCCCAAAGTTTTATGTATATATCATTCGTTAAGGGACAAGAACCGTTGGAATTATCACAGTCAAATTTACCGCCAAAAGATTTGTAAAGCAAAAATTTGTCTATATATGTTTTTTCTTTAGCATTTGCGATTTCTGATAGTTCATTTTTAAAATCGTAATTCATTACATCAGAAACATTATCACAATTGCTTAAGAATTGGTTTAATGTTTTATACATTCATTATCACCTGCAACTTTGGTATTTTTATTAATTATACCATATTTTTCAAGTAATCACAACCATATTTAAATATTTATACATGTAAAAAACGTGATGTAGCGATGAAAAACCTCTCTGCCGAAGTTCAGCAGAGAGGTTTTTACTATTTATCAAAAGAAACAGGCTTAGTATCTTTTGTTGCAAATGCGTTAGGACCGGGGTCGGACATTGAAAAATACATTTTAGCAGCCTTTGTTGTGCCGAAATCTCGGTTAGAGCCTGAGTTCTGCACCTTGTTAAATGCATCACGGAAGATCTGGTTGTGCGTTTTCTCATGGTTTAAAAGGCGGATATTCAAACAATCCTTGTATCCAAAGAATAAGGTATTGAGAAAAACCGCAAAAAATGATATAATACTTATATAAAAAGTGTTGTAAAGAGGTGACAATGATGAAAACCATTATTATAGGCGGTGTTGCAGGCGGCGCAACTGCAGCGGCGCGACTTCGCAGACTGGATGAAAAAGCCGAGATCATTATTTTGGAGCGCGGCGAATATGTGTCCTTTGCCAACTGCGGTCTGCCGTATTATATCGGCGGTGTCATCACCGACCGCGAAGATTTGACTCTACAAACGCCCGAAAGCTTTAAGGCACGTTTTAATATTGATGTAAGAGTTTTAAACGAGGCGGTTAAGGTAAGCCCCAATACCAAAACTGTAACCGTCAAAAATCTTCGTACAGGCGAAACCTATGAAGAACCTTATGATAACCTTATTTTGTCTATGGGTGCTGAACCGATACGTCCGAATATTGAAGGTGCTGACGGTAGCAATGTTTTCACACTTCGTAACATTCCCGATACCTTAAAAATTAAAAATTATATTAATACCGCAAAACCACGCTCGGTTGTGGTTATCGGCGGCGGATATATTGGTGTTGAGATGGCGGAAAATTTAGCACAGACAGGTCTAAAGGTTGCAATCGTAGAGCTTGCCGACCATCTGATAGCGCCCCTCGACTTTGATATGGCGGCAGACGTTCATCGCTATATTAAATCCAAAGGAATTTATCTGCACCTGAATAACGGCGTAAAGGCGATAAGCGGAAACACCGTTATTTTGCAAAACGGTGAGATCACCGCCGATATGATCATTATGTCTGTCGGTGTCCGTCCCGAGACGGCTATA
>JAZNIK010000050.1:0-8665 GCA_045577495.1 Acutalibacteraceae bacterium | reverse complement strand
AATGGTTAAATCCGTCAGTCATTTTAGAAAATTCACTAGCCATCTTACGACAAACCTCATATTCTAAAAGTTCACCGGCTAGTTCTTCTTTAAGTTGCTCTACCTCATCGTGCTTTGGCAATAGGCTAACCGTTTTAATATATACAAGTCTAGCTGCCATTTCTAAAAATTCACTTGCAATATCCATATCACTTTCTTTCATAGCCTCGATATGCTCAAGATATTGCTCGCAAAGAACTGAAATAGGTATATCATAAATGCTTATCTTATTTTTAGACAAAAGTGCCAAAAGCAAATCCAAAGGACCCTCAAATGCTTCTAGCTTATAAGAAAGCTGTTCTGTTTGTACTTCCATAATTCACCTCTATAACCAAAAGGTAAGTAAATCAAATAAAGAATAAATTGCTGATTGCAAAAAATAAATTGGATAATCTAAAACATCAGTAAACAGTAAAAATATTATTGCATAAAAAAAGTATCTTTCATAGCGCATCAAGTTATAATATGCTCTATCAGACAAAAAGGCAAATAAAATTCTTGAACCATCAAGCGGTGGGATTGGAATTAGATTGAAAATTGCAAGGCCTATATTGATTTGAACAACATACATACAAAAATAAGTTATATATTGCAAAACACCTACCGGATTCGCCAATAAAAGCAGTTTAAAAAATATATAAAATACAAAGCCCAAAATAATGTTAGAAACAGGCCCTGCTAAAGCGGTTAAAGCCATATCTCTTTTTGGCTTGTTAAAATAACGCATATCTACCTCAACCGGCTTTGCCCAACCGAAACCAAAAAGCAAAATTAAAAGTGCGCCTCTATAATCAATGTGAGCAAAAGGGTTAAGGGTCAACCTTCCACGATATTTTGGAGTCGGGTCGCCAAGTTTATTAGCAACAGTTGCGTGGGCAAACTCATGAAACGGCGAACCTAAAAAAATAACGGTTAATGCCGAAAGAATAAACGAGATAACCAAAAAAATATCAAAATCACCTGTGCGATATGCTGTTAAAATAATTGATATCATAACTATAAAATCTCCAATTTAACATATATAGTTTATTATATAACAATTCTTATAAAAAAACAAGACTGAAAATGCTTATTTATTGCATTTTCAGTCTTGCATTACGTACATTAACGCCGCATCTTCTTTTCTGATTGATTCTGTCAATGAAACAACCTTAAACTTTAAGGTTTTACCACCAAACTCAACCTGAATAACATCGTTAATTTTAACATCATACGATGCCCTTGCAACCTTGTTATTAACCATTACCCTACCCGCGTCGCAAGCCTCGTTAGCTATTGTTCGCCTTTTTATTATACGAGATACTTTTAAATATTTATCTAATCTCATAAAATACTCCTTAAAAATCTTTTAAAAAAATTGGACCTTCTATATTTAGAAGGTCCAAAAAACCTATTAAGTTAAACTTATTTAACTTCGTTTTTGAAAGCATTACCAGCTTTGAATACAGGAGCTTTAGAAGCAGCAATTTGGATAGCTTCTTTAGTCTTAGGATTGATACCTGTTCTAGCGGCTCTCTCTCTAACCTCGAATGTACCGAAGCCAACGAGTTGAACTTTACCGCCAGCTTTAAGCTCAGCAGTAACACTGTCGATAAAAGCAGCTAATGCTTTATCTGCGTCTTTCTTTGCGATACCTGCTTTTTCAGCAATTGCAGCAACTAATTCTGATTTGTTCATAGTAGATTCCTCCGTAATTTTTTTTATTTCAACAGTTTTAACTGTTTGAAAGCATTAAAGTTTTTTAGCCTGTTCCCACAAAATATCTCGCTCATCATCAGTAAGCTTTGAAAGGTCTTGCCCTCTATCAAGCGCTATTCTTTCAACGTGAGCAAACCTAGTAACAAAACGATTTGTAGCAAGTGCTAACTCTTCTTCGGCATCTGCGCCAATAAGCCTTGAAATATTAACTGCCGAAAATAAAACGTCACCCAATTCGCTAAACAAATGCTCTTTATCACCAACATCTAAAGCATCTTTTAGTTCAACTATTTCTTCTTCTAGTTTTTTTACTGCATCATTAACATTTAAAAAATCATACCCTGCTTTACTAGCTCTTTTTTGAGTTTTTTGAGCCTTTAAACAAGCAGGAAAAGAATTTGGAACCGCTTTAAGAGTATCAGTATATGTTGACATATGCTTTTCTTTATTTTTAAGCTTGTCCCAATTTGAGAGAACTTCCTCAGAAGTATCAGCCTTAACATTAGAAAAAATATGTGGATGACGATAAATCAGTTTTTTGCAAATACCGTCGGCAACCGAATTGATATCAAATGAGTTATCATCTTTAGCGATTTGGCAATGAAAAACAATTTGAAGTAATAAATCGCCCAATTCTTCAACCATATCGGTTTTATCCAATCGGTCGATTGCATCGGCTAATTCATAAGCCTCTTCAAGTAGGTTGTTTCGGATTGATTTATGATTTTGTTCTTTATCCCAAGGGCAACCATTCTCACCTCGAAGAATAGCCATAATATCAAGCAAATCCTCGAATGTATAATTAACCGAATCACCATACATATATACTTTTACCATAAATTTCACCCAAAATCAAGTGTTTGTTTAAAAAAATTATGAAAATATTGATAAAATAGCCTATTTTTAAGGTGTTTTATCTAATTATACGCAATTTTTTACAAATAGAAACTAATTTTTCTCCCTTAGGCAAGGACACAATATCCTCTTTTGTTATACAGCGGAATACAGAAAGCGCAATTATATATGCAATAACAGCAGCCAATAACGCAAAAACAACCGCAAGTCTACTATCCGAAAGAAGTGAAGAAAAACCAATGTTACTAAAATATGCGGCAGCACCACAAATCAATGCGGCAGCTAAAGGCTTAATAATTGTTACATACATACTTGGTACAACTCGTGAATATTTAATAATGCAATACAGGTCTGCAATAGCAATATATGCATAGCAACAAAGTGTGCCGATTGGCGCGCCAAGAATATTTATCTCGGGGATTCCGACCAAAATATAATTAACAACAATTTTAATAACTGCGCCGACCGCAATATTTTTAACTGGAACGCTTGGCTTACCAATGGCTTGTAACAGATTTGTCATAGGTGTTGTCATACCCGCAAAACAGGCGGCAACGCCCAAAACTCTAAGCAGAGGTGCCGCAACCTCAGTACTTGATGTGCTATATAGCATACTGAGAATCTCCGGCGCTAATGCAATAAGACCAATACCTGCAGGAAAAGCAATTAAGGTTATAACCTTAAGCATAGACTCAAGGTTTGTTTTTACTGCAACCTTATCCTGAGCAGTCCAAGCCATTGTTAAAACAGGAAGCGCACTAACACCAACTGCTGCTGTGATTGTTGGAACCAAATTAAAGAAAGTATAAGCATAGTTTCTGTATAGGCTATATGGAAACAGATGCAGTTCCCCATCTGCAACAACCTTTGCCCACTCATCTGCAGTAAAATACTTGCTATATTGACTTTCAAAAATAGCAAAATCACTCTGGACAACATTATGGAGTTGCCTTTGAACCATAGCGACATCTATAAGTCCCGAAATTTGTGTTGCAAGAGAACCTAAAACAACAGGAACAGAAATAGCAACAAGAGCTTTGAACACACTATTTATTTCGATAGGCACAGGAGCCGAACTATATTGTTCGTTGGTAATAGAATCGCCAATAAATTTATGGCGTAAAAAGATATAAAGCGCAGATAATGCGGTACCAACCGTTATACCCAAAATAGCGGCAGCGGCGGCATATGCACCAACATTCTCACCCTTATAGTAAGTCATTACCACATAAGCAAACGAATAACCTAAAACGAGTTTACAAACTGCCTCAATCAAGGAAGAAATTGCGGTTGGAAACATATTACGCAAACCTTCATAATATCCGCGGTAAAGAGATAAAACGCAACAGAAAATTATGCAGGGCGCAATAACAAACATCGAGGGTAGTGAGTTTGGATTTTGTGCAATAACCGATACAATATAACCGATACCAAACATAAGGCAAAATCCAACAATGCCTGTTACTGTAAAGAACTTTTTGGCAACCTTAAAAACACTCTTAACATCATTATATCTATTTTCAGAAACATACTGTGCAACCATACGCGAAACGGCAACAGGAAGTCCCGCCATAGCAATAGAATATATTGGCAAATAAACCTCATACGCGGTTGAATAATATGCCATATTAACAGTTCCAATAAGATTAGTTAAGGGTATTCTGAAAACTAACCCCAAAATTTTAACAACAATAGTTGAAATAGCCATTATTAAAGTGGCATACATAAAGCTTTGTTGTTTTCGCTCTTTTTTAAGCATTACTTATTAACTCCCAAACTTATAATTAAATTATAAATATCCTCTGCTAAACTAAACATTGATTTTTGATTCATATCGTGATAATCCTCTGTTGCATCATCACCCGCATCATCTGAAACTCTGCGCAGACAGGTAAAAGGTGTATCAGTTAAGTTCGCAACATATGCAATACCTGCCGTTTCCATATCACAACAGCAAATTGAGAATTCATTTTTAAGTATATCCCTTAAGGTGTTATCCGATACAAATCTATCGCCGCTTGCCATATTGCCACTCTTTTTAGCATCCCCTATTTCAAGCAGTTTTTTGGTTAAATTTTCATCAGAATAATAAATATATTCTTGTTCGGGCTTTTCGCACTTTTTATATCCACAGCACACAAGGTCGAAATCGTGCTCTAAAAAGGATGTTCCAACAACATCATCGCCCCTTTTAACGCCCGAAATACCGCCCGATAAACCATAGTTAAATAAAATCTCTGCTCCATTGTTAACCAGGTGCATCGCAGCAGCAGTAGCGTTTATCATACCTATTCCACAAAGGATAGAATCAATAATGTATGTTGTGCCGTTAAGAGTTTTAATAAATCTATGACCTTTTCTATTATAAAAATCTTTTCTTTCTGCGTTGCTTGAAATCAGTTCTTCCCAAGCGGCATATTCCATTACATCCGCAATAACAAGACCTACTTTTATTTGCTTAACCATTATAATTCACTCGCTTTATTTATTGCTACCGCAAAATCAATTATCTTCTTTATTATCGTTTAAAGAAACGCCGCAGATTTTACAAAATGACGCATCTTTATCAACCCTTGCACCGCAGTTATTACAGGTTTGCTTTCCTTGAAGGTTATCAATTTCTTCTCTTAAATTTTTAACCTCTTGAAAAAGGCCTTTAATTTCTACAACTGCTACTTTTTCAGCCATATCTTCCAAATCAGAATCCTTGATTTTTTTATATACGATTTCTCCTAGCGAGGCATACGCTTTGTTTAGTCTGTTTTGAAGTGTAGCTAATTCAATTTTAAGCTTTTGAATATTAACAACCTCACCTGTTTTTTGACATGCAGTATTAAAAACCTCTTTAGCTTTTTGAACAGTTTTATCAAATGAATCCATACAAATACCGCCTTTACATAATATATGTTTATTTTATCATATATTTTAGTAATTTTCAAGGTTTAGAATATTATATTATTCTTGCGAAAATATGAATTTTTTGTTGTAAAAAGAAATAGTACTTGCTTTTTTTTAAAAATATAGTTATAATGAATTTGTTAACAATTTGTTAAAAAATGTTGTATGAGGTGACATTATGGAACAAAAAAAATATAAAAGAAAGTTCGGAGACAGACCAGATGGCCGAAAAATTCATTCACTCGACCCACTAAACACTGTTTCCTCTTATATTATGGCAAAGCGTAATGACGCTTGTAATCTTTTTGAAATTTCAATTGATATTGAAAATGTAGAAAAATATATCAAGAAAAAACGCGCTGAAGGTTTAAAAGGCTTTGGTATTTTACACGTTTTAATTGCCGCATATGTTAAAACTGTTGCAAAACGCCCTGGTATTAACCGATTTATTAGCGGTCAAAAGATTTTTGCGCGTCACGACCTACAGGTTATGCTCACCATAAAAAAAGAGCTTAAATTAGATGCTCAGGAAACCGTTATTAAAGGTTACTTCTCCCCATCCGACTCACCTGAAGATATCTACAACACCTTTATCAAGCTTGTTGAGGATAATAAAGTACAGGGTGATGGTAACTCTTTAGACAGTGTTACTCGCATTTTAAACTATATTCCGGGATTGTTTTTAAAATTTACAGTTTGGTTTTTGAATCTTTTGGACTATTTTGGACTGTTACCAAAATTTCTTCTTAAGGTTAGTCCATTCCACGGCTCATTTTTTATCACCTCAATGGGTTCGTTAGGCATCCCCGCTATTTATCACCATTTATATAATTTTGGTAACGTTCCGATTTTTTGTTCATATAGCGCAAAACGTAACCAATATATACTTAATAAAAACGGCGAGGCTGAACTTCGCAAGTTTGTTGATTTTAAATTCACCTTAGATGAGCGTATTTGTGATGGTCACTATTATGCTTCTGCAATTAAAATGATGAACGATTATCTTAAACATCCCGAAAAATTAGATGAGCCCGTTGAGGTTGTTCCTGATATTTATTAACACACATTTAAAAAGGTAGATACATTTTTGCAATGTATCTACCTTTTTAATATTTTTATTTACAAAGTTTTTCTGCTCTTAGTAATGCATCATTTATATGCGCACAAAAATTATCTTCTCCAACCTTTTGAGTTAATCCGGATTTTATCATCATTTGCATTGGTTGTTCATTAACATGAGAAAAAACAATTTTAATATTTTTACTTAAAAGTTTTATACAAAGCTCTTCAAGTGCTTTCATAGCAGTTGCATCTATTGCGGGTACTCCCCTCATTCTGATTATTAAAACCTTTGTATAATTTTTAGCATTAATATCTGCGATTCGCTCCGTCATACCAAAAAACATAGGTCCGCTTATTTCAAAGACACGAATTCCAACATTTATTTCGCGAAGATTTTCATAATCGTCTTCTTGCTCATATTTCCAACCTTTAACAGTAGTTTCATCACTCATACGCTTAATAAACAACAAACAAGTTAAAACCAAACCAACAACAATCGCAACAACAAGGTCAAAAATAATTGTTAATAAAAAGGTTAAAACCAGAACAAATATATCACTCTTAGGCGCAGTTTTAATAAGTGTAATAAACTGCTTAGCTTGACACATATTAAATGCAACAATAAACAAAATTGCCGCTATAGTGGGCATTGGAATAAGCGCGGCATAAGGCATTAAGACAACCAAAATCAAAAGCAATACCGCCGCATGAACTATACCTGCTATTGGGGTTTTTCCACCGTTTTTAATATTAGCTGCTGTACGAGCTATGGCGCCTGTTGCAGGTATACCTCCAAAAAGAGCTGAACCAATATTACCGATACCTTGTGCTACAAGCTCTGCATTAGAGCGGTGTTTACTATTTGTCATACCATCTGCAACAACACAGGATAAAAGCGATTCAATACCCGCCAAAACTGCTATTGTGACTGCATCAGGTAACACTGTACGAGCTAACCCAAAATCAAGTTTAGGAAAATTGATAGTTGGCAATTTACCGCTAAGCGTATATAAGTCGCCTATAGTATTAACTTTTATTGGAAGAAAAGCAACACACAAGGAACCAACCAAAACCGCAACGAGAGAGCCAGGAATTGTTTTGTTTATCTTAGGCCAAATTATTAAAACCGCTAAACTAATAATGCCTATCAAAACAGACCACCAATTTATAGTTGTGATATTCTCTGCAAAAGCCATAATTTTTTCGGTGGTTTCAATTGGAGTTGTGCTATTTAAATATGTAATACCAAAAAAGTCCTTAAGCTGACCTATGAAAATTGTTACTGCTATTCCTGCGGTAAAACCTGTTGTTATTGTATAAGGAATAAATTTTATTAAATTTCCACCTCGGAACAGACCAATAATAATTAGTATCAAACCTGCCATAATCGTAGCAAGTACCAATCCGTTCATTCCGTTTTTAGCAACGATACCAGCTACAATAGTAGCAAATGCCGCCGTTGGACCTGCTATTTGAACCTTACTTCCCCCAAACACAGATATCAAAAAGCCTGCAACTATTGCTGTATATAGACCTTCTTCCGGACCTACACCTGATGCAATAGCAAGAGCTATTGAAAGAGGTAGAGCAATAATAGCAACAATAACCCCCGCAACTACATCTTTAATAAAATTTTGCTTATTGTAGTTTTTTAAACAAGAAAAAAGCATAGGTTTATATTCTTTCACAAAACTTCTCCTAACATGAAAAATTAAAAACCTCAAACAACCAAAAGGTTATCTGAGGTTTTGGTGATCCATCGGAGATTCGAACTCCGGACACCTTGATTAAAAGTCAAGTGCTCTGCCAACTGAGCTAATGGATCATATCGCCTTAGCGACCTTAATATTATAACAACCAATGTATTGATTGTCAAGCATTTTATTTATTTTTTTAAAAAAAGGTATTTTGAACAAAATTTTTCTAAAAAAAGCAAAAAAATTGCTAATAAAAAGAAAAAACCGGAAGGGTATTCCCTCCCGGCCGCAAGCAAACCATTTTTCATAAATTAGGGAAAAAGGGCAGGCTGCTAATGATGTAATGTGTGGAAATAGCTTTATGCCTCTTCCTTCATCTTTGCAAAGCATTCGCTGCAATAAACCGGACGGTCATC